>CBFHHG010000045.1:9672-15619 GCA_965655585.1 Candidatus Arcticimaribacter sp.
ACTTACACACCGAAATTATAGGAGCAATTCAACAATACACTAAAGACGTTAAGAAACAAGATTTTCCAAACGAATCTGAACAATACTAATTACATTTAAACATATGAAGTTGGATATTCTCTTTGAGGACAATCATTTATTAATAATCAATAAACCCATCGGGGTTTTAGTTCAGGGAGATAAAACGGGAGACATCCCTTTAGTTGATCTTGCCAAAGCATACATCAAACAGAAATACAACAAACCGGGTGCTGTCTTTTTGGGAGTTGTTCACCGCCTCGATCGTCCGACTAGCGGGGCTATCGTATTTGCGAGAACTTCCAAAGCTTTAGAACGTTTGAATTTGCAATTCAAAGAGCGTCTTACCAAAAAAGTATACTGGGCTATTACCAAAGAAACACCAAACCCATCCGAAGACACGCTTATTCATTGGACGGTTCGCAACCAAAAACAGAACAAATCCTACGCCCATAAAAAAGAAACGCCTGAATCGAAAAAAGCTATTTTAAAATATTCGATTAAAAAAAAATTAGACAACTATTCCTTATTAGAAATAGAATTGGAAACGGGGCGTCATCATCAAATTCGGGCGCAACTAACCGCTATCGGGTGCCCAATCAAAGGAGATCTGAAATACGGCTCTGCACGGAGTAATCCAAACGGAAGTATTCATTTACATGCACGTTCTCTCGAAATTTTACACCCAATCTCTAAAGAACCCGTTAAATGTATTGCACCTCTTCCTAAAGATGCTCTGTGGGATGCCTGTTCTTCCGATTAATAACCGCAGCTTTTGCATGTATAATTTCGGCTACTGATTTGTTTTGAATCTTACTTTCTAACCACGAAAGGATATCGAGATATAAAAACGCCCTACGTTCGTATGGATCTTGTTCGTATTGTTTCAGTTCTTCATGTAGCTTTCGGAAAGCATCTTTTAGTTCGTGAGGATATATATTACCCAATTTACGAACAAAGCGTATCAAAGATTTCTGAACTTCGTGCAGATCATTCATTTTTAAAAGAAATTTAAACGTATCACGAATATGTTGATCTAAGTGATAGTCAAACCCAGCTTCGTAATGCGCTATTAGATTTAATAAGCGAGTAAAACAAAGGAGATCTTCTCTCATTTTAAGCTTTTTATTGTTTACAATTAAATTCAAGTAAACAATCGCTTTTTCAAAATCATTGGAGCCAAAATATAAACAAGCGATCTTGTAATAAAACATCATAACATGATGCTCGTCAATTTGATTTTTAAAATGATCAATTTCTTTCAATAGCGGTTCAATGATTTCTTGACCTTCTTTAAAATTACCTTCTAAAAAATACAAGTTGAAACGGTTGTTATATTCGTACAAGAAAGCCAAGGAGCTTAAATTGTCGTTTTTAGGGAATTCAACACTGGCAAGTGTTTTTTGCATTTTTTGGAACACCTCGCGAAACTTTATGGGATACTTCAATAATACAATAGACTCTAATAAATAATTATTCCCTTGGAGGTAAAATACCGGGTGAGAAGGAATCATATCGGGTTGCTCTTCAAAAAGCCTAACCCACTTCATCGAATACCGATAGCTAGATAAAAAATCTTGGGTAAGCAAGCTATACCATACATATGCTTTGAAATACCAGAGCTTTTCCCTAGAACCAAGTTCGTCAAACTCAAACTTAGGGAGACGCTCAAAAAAGAATTTAGTAATTGAGCGAAACTCTTCATCACTCTTGGAGTACCCTGTTTTAATTAATCGCTCATATAACTCTAGAGATAAGTTGGAGAGTTGACTCAATATATGATTCTGGTTGCTAAAGTAGGTTGCATCGCGAACCAATTCTGCAGTTCTATTACTCATACTTCGGGTGATGTACTGAGATTCGATTACTTTTTCTAGTTCTACTATTTCAAAGGCTGCGTATTTCTCTTCCAGTTTTACAGCGGTAGCTTTGGCTCGGTCAAGGATCTTTAAACTCTGTTTATACAATCCTTTTTGATATAAGACAGTGGCAAAATCAAGTTGTTCACGAATTTGCATTCGTTTGTTCTGCTGAGATGGATTGAGACGCAAACTAATCAAGATTTGCTTGTACAGGTGTGCTTTTAGGTTGGATAATTGTTGCTTGCTTACAAAGTCTTTTTTAAAAATCAGTTTTTCATCATAAACCAGCATTTTATCTAATAAATTGAATAATATCAAGAACTTAGAATCTAAATTCGAATCCATTCGTCCAACAAAAAGCTTAAACTGTCTTTTTTCTGATTTTGATAAAGATTTAATTAAAACAAAGAGGTTTTCTTTTTGATCGTTAGTCATAGTATACTTATTTACTATAAATTCCTAATTTAAAGTGTTTTATTCGCAATAAAACACCGTGGGTTTCGTAATAAAAGTAGGCAAAAAATTACAAGATTATGCATATAAATGCTAAATTCGTATTGCTTTCAATAAATATATCAAAATGGCTCAAGAGCACGTCCAAATTTTTGACACTACCCTTCGTGATGGAGAGCAGGTCCCCGGTTGTAAATTAGATACCAAAAGTAAACTAATCATTGCTGAACGACTGGATATTTTGGGCGTTGATATTATTGAGGCTGGTTTTCCCGTTTCGAGCCCTGGTGATTTTAATTCTGTAGTTGAAATTTCAAAATTAATTAAGAATGCAACCGTTTGTGGATTAACTCGAGCGGTAGAAAACGATATAAAAGTTGCCGCAGATGCGTTGACCCATGCCAAACGCCCCAGAATACACACTGGAATAGGCACATCGGAATCTCATATAAAGTTCAAATTCAATTCCAATAAAGATGCGATTATCGAACGAGCAGTTGCTGCGGTTACCTATGCAAAGACTTTTGTTGAGGATGTTGAGTTTTATGCAGAAGATGCTGGCAGAACAGACAACGAATTTTTAGCACGTGTATGTGAGGCAGTAATAAAAGCGGGAGCAACCGTTTTGAATATTCCCGACACAACAGGCTATTGCTTACCGGAAGAATACGGTGCAAAAATCAAATATCTAAAAGAAAACGTCACTGGAATTCACAAAGCCGTGCTTTCTTGTCATTGTCACAATGATTTAGGCTTAGCTACCGCTAATTCTATTGCTGGTGTAATGAATGGGGCACGTCAAATTGAATGCACAATAAATGGAATTGGAGAGCGGGCAGGAAATACTTCCCTAGAAGAAGTTGTCATGATTATGCGTCAACACCCCTACTTAGAATTAGATACAAATATAAACTCCAAACTTTTGTATCCAACAAGTCTTTTGGTTTCAGAAAGTATGGGCATGATGGTACAACCCAACAAAGCAGTGGTCGGTGCTAATGCTTTTGCACACAGTTCGGGTATTCATCAAGACGGAGTCATTAAAAACAGAGAAACCTATGAAATCATGGATCCACATGACGTAGGAGTAACCGAGTCGGCAATTGTTCTTACGGCAAGAAGTGGTCGAGCAGCACTAGCGTACCGAGCTAAGAATGTTGGTTTTGAATTAGATAAATTACAACTCGATAAGGTATATCAAGAGTTTTTGAAGTTAGCAGATACTCAAAAAGAAATTAACGACGAAGACATCCCAGTAATCATAAAAGCAAGCAATATCGGCTTGGCTTAATTTTAAAAAAATTATATGAGTAATACATTATTTGACAAAGTATGGGACTCGCATGTAGTCCAACAAATTGAAGGCGGACCCGACGTGCTGTTTATCGATCGGCATTTGGTTCACGAAGTGACGAGTCCGGTGGCTTTTTTAGGTTTAAAGAATAGAGGTGTTGAGGTGATGAGTCCCGAGCGTACTTTTGCAACTGCGGATCACAATACACCCACCCTCAATCAACATTTACCCGTAGAAGATCCACTGTCTGCTAAACAACTCCAAGCGCTTGAAGAAAATGCAGCGGCTCACGGTATTTCCTACTGGGGATTAGGTCACGAGAAGAATGGAATAGTACACGTTGTTGGGCCAGAATATGGAATTACACAACCCGGTGCTACCATAGTTTGCGGAGATTCGCACACCTCTACACACGGTGCGTTTGGAGCTATTGCTTTTGGAATTGGAACCTCGGAAGTTGAAATGGTACTCTCTACTCAATGCATTATGCAACCCAAACCAAAGACCATGCGAATTACGGTCAATGGAGCCCTAGGAAAAGGAGTAACCCCAAAAGATGTTGCTTTGTTTATCATATCCCAGTTAAGCACATCAGGTGCAACAGGATATTTTGTGGAATACGCAGGCGATGTATTTAAGTCACTCAGTATGGAAGGGCGAATGACTGTTTGTAATCTGAGTATTGAAATGGGTGCCCGTGGCGGAATTATTGCTCCAGACGAAAAAACATTTGACTACATCAAAGGTCGAGAGTTTACACCTACAGCTGCTGCTTGGGATAAGGCAATGACATACTGGTCGACTCTTAAAACAGACGCAGATGCGAGCTTTGACAAAGAATACACCTTTGAAGGAAGCACTATTGAACCCATGATTACTTACGGAACCAATCCTGGAATGGGAATGGGTATCTCTGGTGGTATTCCGATGGCCGACAGCCTTGAAGGTGGTGTTGCTACCTACAAGAAGTCCCTAGATTATATGGGCTACAAAGAAGGAGATTCCATGATTGGAAAGAAAATTGATTTTGTTTTTCTTGGTAGTTGTACCAACGGACGTATAGAAGACTTTAGAGCTTTTACTGAAATCATTGAAGGTCGTAAAAAAGCCGATCATGTTACTGCATGGCTGGTTCCTGGTTCGCACAAAGTACTCAGCGCAATTAAAGAAGAAGGTCTTTTGGATATTTTAGAAAACGCGGGTTTTGAATTGCGTGAACCCGGTTGTTCAGCATGTTTAGCGATGAATGATGATAAAATCCCTGCAGGAAAATACGCAGTCAGTACTTCAAACAGAAACTTTGAAGGACGCCAAGGTCCTGGATCTAGAACCTTATTGGCAAGTCCTACAGTAGCTGCAGCTGCAGCTGTAATGGGAGTAGTAACAGACCCAAGAAGCTTAGTGTAATTTAATAAAAAACCCAACCGGGAAAAATAATGGCATACGATAAATTCAATACCTTAAAAAGTTCAGCGGTTCCGTTACCGATTGAAAATGTAGATACCGATCAGATCATTCCTGCACGTTTTTTAAAAGCAACCGAGCGGGTTGGTTTTGGTGATAATCTTTTTAGAGACTGGCGTTATAACCAAGATAACAGCCCCAAAACTGAGTTTCCATTAAACGACAGTCGTTATGGTGGTAAAATTTTAGTTAGTGGCAAAAACTTTGGATCAGGTTCCTCAAGAGAACATGCTGCATGGGCAGTTTATGACTACGGCTTTCGCTGTGTCGTTTCAAGCTTTTTTGCAGATATCTTTAGAAATAATTGCCTTAATGTTGGGGTATTACCCGTTCAAGTTTCTGCAGCGTTTTTAGAAGAAATCTATGCAGCAATTGAACAAGATACCAACACACAACTTATCGTGGATCTTCCCACACAAACCATTACTATAGAAGCAACCGGAAATTCAGAATCATTTGATATTAACTCCTACAAAAAGGACAATATGCTCAACGGTTTTGATGACATCGACTATTTGATGAACATCAAAGAACAAATTAGTGATTTTGCGAAAAATACCCCTCTGTAATTCAATTCCATCCTAGGATCATGAAACCAAGAACCATTGAAATAATGGACACTACCCTTCGGGATGGTGAACAAACATCTGGTGTATCTTTTTCATCTTCAGAAAAACTTACGCTTGCTAAGCTCCTGTTAGGAGAGCTCAACGTCGATCGTATTGAAGTTGCCTCTGCACGTGTATCAGCAGGCGAATTCAATTCTGTAAAAAGCATTACAACTTGGGCTAAGGAGACTAAACTCTTGGATCGTGTCGAAGTCTTGACCTTTGTTGACAAAGGGGTTTCAATTCAA
>CBFHHG010000046.1:0-15534 GCA_965655585.1 Candidatus Arcticimaribacter sp.
AAAACACACCATCAAAGGAGACGCAAACCTAGTAACTATTCCTGAAATTGAAAAACTAATGAGTGGAGATGCCTCAGGGCGTGTTGCTCGATAATTGAATTATGGCACAATATACAAGACTAGAAGTTATACAGCAAATGAAGGAATCGGGTATGGTTCCTTTATTTTACCACAAGGATATAAACATAGCTAAATCAGTTTTAAAAGCTTGCTACGATGGTGGAGCCCGCCTGATGGAATTTACCAGCCGTGGTGATTTTGCCTTTGAGATTTTCAATCAATTAATCAAATATGCAATCGAAGAGCTCCCGGGAATGATTTTAGGAGTTGGGTCGGTTACGGATGCAGCAGCAGCATCTCAGTATATGCTTGCAGGAGCTAACTTTATTGTTACCCCAGTATTTAGAGAAGATGTTGCTAAAGTATGTAACCGTAGAAAGGTTCTTTGGTCACCTGGATGTGGTTCACTAACTGAAATTGCCCGGGCTGAAGAATTGGGCTGTGAGCTGGTTAAGCTTTTCCCTGGAAGCACATATGGACCTGGCTTTGTAAAAGCTATTCTGGGACCACAACCTTGGACATCAATTATGCCTACTGGGGGCGTTTCAACAGAAGAATCTAACCTAAAAGGTTGGTTTGATGCTGGAGTAACTTGTGTTGGGATGGGATCAAAGCTTATTTCTAAAGAAATACTAGCAAAGGAGTCCTATTCTAAATTGACACAGGAGGTTAGAAAGACGTTGGAAATCATTCAGAAGTTGAAATCCTAGTTTCATAAATAGACTTAGCTTTTTTATTCAGCTTAACAAGCCCCTTAAGATGTACAGCTAGATGAAATTCGGATTTATTTTTAGTTTTAGGAAGTCCAATTTGGCTTTCTTTTTTCAATAAAGGAGGACAGGCCTTCTCTTCCCTCATCAGATTCGCGTACGCTAGCTATAACGTCCGCAGTATAGTCAATGACACCCTCATCAACGGGTTGGTGGGCTAGGTTCAACAATATGGATTTAGTGACTTGTAGTGCATTGGGAGCATTGGTTGTGATTTTTAGCGCCAGGGCATCAACCCTTTTACTGAATTCTGATGTTGGAAAAATATCGTTTAAAAAATTACAATTGACTGCTTCTTGTCCCTGCATTACTTCAGCAGTTAGCATCAAACGATGCGCGTTTCGAAGCCCAATTGCTTTCATAACATAGGGTGCAATGGTGGCAGGAACCATTCCTATTTTCACTTCACTCAAACAAATTTTAGTATCCTCGGTTCCAAAAGCCATGTCACAGCAACACAATAATCCAACACCACCACCATAGGCAGCTCCATTGACTCGCGCAATAGTAGGTTTTGGAAACTCGTTGAGCGTATGCATCAAATGTGCAAGTTGAAGGGCATCTTCTTTGTTTTCTTGAAATGAGTTTTGCCCCATACGTTTCATATAATTGATGTCTCCGCCAGCGCAAAAGTTTTTCCCTTCTCCACACAAAACAACCACTTTTACTTCGGGATTGGACGCTGCATTTTCAAGGGCTTCGATCAGCAAAACGATTTGATCTGAATTAAAAGCATTTTGCACTTCTGGACGATTCATTACAACATACAGCACTCCATCTGGAGTTAAAAATTCTTGCACACTTTTATGTGAAACACTATTGCTAAGGCCTAAATCTGTTAAGTGTGCAATCATAAGTCTGTTTTATCGTTACAACGTACTAGGACAAATATAATCTGTAATTGCCATACCCGTTTCCTTTATTGCACCAAAACCACCTTTTACGTCGATGAGGTTGTGAATTCCTCTGCTTTTTAGAATGGAGGCAGCAATCATACTACGGTATCCACCAGCACAATGAAGGTAAAAATTTTCTTTATCCGGAAAGTCATTCAGGTGCTCGTTTATAAAATCAAGGGAAGTGTTTTTTGCTTTTGGAAGATGTTCTGAAGCATATTCACCGGGTTTTCTAACATCGAATATTGAAGTTGAATCCGTAACACTTACTTTAAATTCTTCAGCACTGACGGAATGAATCGAGTCAATTTCTTTAGCTGAATTTTTCCAAGAATTAAATCCACCTTTTAGAGTTCCTAGGGTTTGATCGAATCCTACTCGAGAAAGTCGGGTGATGGTTTCTTGTTCTCGCCCTTCAGGAGTTACCAAAAGAAGCGGTTGTTTTACATCGCCAATCAATGCACCTACCCAAGGTGCAAACCCTCCGTCAATTCCAATGAAAATAGAGCCCGGAATGTGTCCTTTTGCAAAATCTGCTTGGTTGCGGACATCTAAAATAATTGCATTGGTGTTTTTTGCTTCTTCTTCGAACTGTTCTGCTGAAAACTCTTGCGTCCCTCTTTTCAATACTTCGTCAAAATCTTCGTATCCTTCTTTGTTCAACTGAACATTCAGAGGGAAGTATTGTGGAGGTGGAAGTAAACCATCCGTTACTTCTTTTATAAATTCGGCTTCCGTCATATCAGAACGAAGTGCATAGTTTGTTTTCTTTTGCTCTCCGAGAGAACCAATAGTTTCTTTGCTTAAATTTTTTCCACAGGCCGAGCCTGCTCCGTGAGCTGGATATACAATCACATCATCCGCCAACGGCATGATCTTAGTTCGCAAACTATTAAATAACATAGCAGCTAACTGATCTTGGGTCATGTCGGCTGCTTTTTGTGCCAAATCAGGACGTCCTACATCGCCAAGAAATAAGGTGTCACCACTAAAAATTGCATGATCTTTTCCATTAGGATCTTGAAGTAAATAGGTTGTACTTTCTTGTGTATGGCCTGGGGTATGTAGGGCAATTATAGTGATGTCACCTAAAGTAAAACGCTGTCCGTCGTATGCAATTAGAGATTCAAATGTAGTCTTGGCTGTTGGCCCGTAAATGATTGGAGCTCCTGTTTTTTCGGATAAAGTAACATGACCGCTCACAAAATCTGCATGAAAATGAGTTTCAAAAATATATTTTATTTGAGCCCCATCTTTTTTTGCTTTTTTGAGATATGGTGTTACTTCTCGAAGTGGATCGATGATAGCAACTTCACCTTTACTTTCTACGTAATAAGCACCTTGTGCTAAACATCCTGTATAAATTTGTTCGATTTTCATTTTAGTTTTTTTTGATTACTCGTTTTGTATGGGAACAAAATTAGCATTCCTTTTCTATGTTTTTGGTAACATTTGTTACGGTAAGATTCTGATGTATTATTTTTTTCTGAATTGCTGTTACTACTGTGCCCTCTAGAAACGTATTTACAGCTTCGGAGGTCTTTATGAATAGGTTTTCGGAGCCAATAATCTGAATCAAGGCATGATCATAAATAATATCTCGTATGGGGCCAATAGCACCAACCATCATTATTTTTAGACCAGTTTCTTTCAAGTCTGTACATACTTTTTCGAGCATGTTTAGTGCGCTCGAATCGATATAATTGATTGCTTCTGCATTGATTATGATGAGTTCAAGATTTTCGCCTTTGCTTGCTACATGTTTCTGTAATTCTTTTTTAAAGTAGTCTTGATTTCCAAAAAAGAGCTGCGCATCAAACCGTAAAATCAACATACGGTCATCTACTTCAATATCTTTTTGGAAGCGGTTGATGTTTTTGTAATATGCTGTATGTTTAATTTTCCCTAAAATAGCAATATGGGGACGAGAGGTTCTATAGATCATGGTCAAAAGCGAAAGTAAAACACCAAATAGAATACCCTGTGGTATTCCGACCGACATGGTTATGATAAAGGTTACTATAAAGGCTACAGATTCTTCTCTGTTTTTTTTCCACAATTGGCGAGGGTATTTAAAGTCGATAAGCCCAAAAACTGAAACCATAATAATCGCGGCCAAAATAGGGATTGGAAGATAATAAAATAAGGATGTCAAGAATAATAATGTAAGGAGTACAAGTCCAGCACTAAACAAGGAGGCAATCCCCGATTGAGCTCCACCCTGGTCTTGAATAGCCGATCTTGAGAAAGAAGCAGTAGACGGATAGGACTGCGCAAAAGAACCGATGATATTTCCACTTCCAATGGCTATGAGTTCTTGGTTTGGGTCTACTTCATATTCGGTATGGCGCTCTTCGATAGATTTAGCGATCGAAATTGCTTCGGTAAAACCAACTACTGCTAGGGTAATTGCAATGGGTATTAAGTCGACCAACTGATTTGTATCAAAACTTGGAATACGGAGTTTTGGAAGACCAACTGGAA
Organism: Candidatus Arcticimaribacter sp.; assembly: GCA_965655585.1. Lineage (GTDB taxonomy): Bacteria > Bacteroidota > Bacteroidia > Flavobacteriales > Flavobacteriaceae > Arcticimaribacter. The sequence goes on from CBFHHG010000046.1 coordinate 4,211, forward strand.
TGGCTCCTACGATACGGATTCCGTTAAGTTGTCCTTGTGTAAAATACAGCAAAAGAGTTCCAAGGCTAACCACCACAAGTATGGCAGGTATTTTTTTGCTAATTTTTTGAAAGAGTTTAATCAATACCATACCAGCAACACCAAGACCAAAACTTAGGAAGTGGGTGTCTGAAATATTCGAAACTACTTCCTGAACTAAAACATGTATTTTATTGCTTTGTTCCATGTCGATTCGAAGCAGGTGCTTCAATTGACTGAGTCCAATGATTATTGCGGCGGCAGATGTAAATCCGCTTAAAACAGGTTTAGATAAAAAGTTAACCAAAAAACCAAGCTTAAGTGTACCCAGTAAAACTTGAATGACCCCTACAAGAAGAGCTAAGAAAATCGCCGCCGCTATGTATTGTTCAATACCAATGACGCTGAGGGTTCCGATTCCAGCAGCCACAATTAGCGAATCCATAGCAACTGGACCAACTGATAGTTGCCTGGAGGTTCCCATCAGGACATAGATGATTTGAGGAGTTAAAGCAGCATAGAGTCCAAATACAGGCGGAAGTCCAGCAATCATTGCGTATGCCATTCCTTGAGCAATAGCTAGTATTCCTGCCGTGACACCCGAAACAGCATCACCCCAAAGCATTTCTTTTTTGTAGTTGGGGAGCCATTGCAGTATTGGAAAAAGATGTTTCAAGAATTTATTTTTTACAAAAGTACATTATCTTGAGGTATTGATTTTGTAACCTAGGTTACCAAGCCTAAAATTCAAGGATTTTGACTCGATTCCGTTCGATTTGAATTTTACCTTTTCGTTCTAAAGTTTTTAAGAGTCTTGAAATTACAACACGCGAGGTGTGGAGTTCATAGGCTATCTCTTGATGGGTTTTGTGGATAATCCCATCTTCGGATATTCTAGATTTTTCCTCTAAATATTTAATTAGCCGTTCATCCATTTTAAGAAAGGCGATGCTGTCAACCGTTTCTAGTAAATCTTTGATTCGGTGATTGTAACTCCTGAAAACAAAATTCCTCCAGCTTTTGTATTGTGCCGTCCAAGCTTCCATTTTTTCAATGGGAATCATAATGAGTTCTGAATCAGACTCGGCTATGGCAATGATTTCACTTTTTTGATTGCCTAAACAACAACTAAGGGTCATGGCACAAGTTTCTCCTTGTTCGAGGTAATAAAGCAATAAAGAATCTCCTTCTTGGTCCTCTCGCATTATTTTCAGCGTCCCTGTGAGTACCAGCGGCATGCTTTTGATGTATTGTCCAATATGCATTAACTGCGTCCCAGCGGTTACTTTTCTTAATGTCCCAACAGCTTCAATTTCTGAGATTAAAGCAGTTTCAAAAAAAGAGCTGTACTTATTATTGATTTGTTCGATCATGAGTTCAAGATACAACGACACCAGCACATAAAAAACGGAAAACGAAGCTTATTAGGATTTAAATGATTTGATTAGATTCTTGAATAAAGAAAGCTATCTTTGAAAGGTTATATTTTTATGAAAAAAAACGACTTTAAGCAGAGAATTGACGAACTCCCAAGAATAGTTAAAGAAACAAAACCCAACCGGTTTTATCCCCTTCTTGTAGGTCTATTTCTTTTGCCTGGAGGATCGTTTCTATGTTTGTTTGCCCTCTATTTGAGGTTTGTAAAAAAGTAACCGTATTTATTTCAATAACACATCATGATTCCCCGCAACTTCTATTCCAGCGGATGATCCAACATCATCTAGGATGATTTCTCCTGTCTTCTTGTCGATCAATTGAACTTGAATATGAGCCTTCATACTTTCTTCGATTCGAGCATCCATAAAACCAGAAATTGGAGCAGCCAAGGCAGTAGCTTTTTCTCGAGTAGCATTTATGGATAGGCTGTATTTTTTATGTTCCATTTGCAAACAAAGCTGTTTTTCGGAAATGGAACAGTGTTTTAATTGAGTTCCGTTGTAAGTAGTGAATTCAATTAATTTTCCATCAATCAAAACCCCAGCAATATGACCGATGAAAGAAGACCCTAACCAAGGTATTTTTGCAATTGATGCTTTGATCGAAATCCCAGGCCTGCTGAAATGATTGCTTTGCATCCATACATAGCCTTCTGGAAAAGAATGTCCCCAATCTTTTTCCATATAGCCTTTCCCTTGATCAAAAGAAATGACTGCTCCGTTGTGCATCAATGATCCCTCAATATCATGATCCATACTCAAGATTCCGTGATAACATTCCATAAAAGGCACAAAAGAAAAGGGTCCCATAATTCCAGGAGAACTCCAGCTATTCGACCAAGGATTTAGATTTTTAAAACGCAGAGTGCCCTTAAGATTGGGTAAGTCGAGTTCAACGCGATCCGATGTAAAGCGATTGTTTTGAATTTTTAGATTGTGTTTTTTTGGATTTGGTCTAAAATCTTCAGCATCGAATTTATGGTAAGTAGCTTTGAGGTTTTTGCCGTCTAATACTTGAATAAAAGCTTGTTTAGTTCCATGCTCATCCATTGCAATTCCGGGGATTACCGCTAGAGCATGTTTTTGATCCGCACTGATTATTTTATAATACCAGCCTTCAAAAAATCTTTTGGACTTATTCCACCCGTGGTAGCATTCTGGATTCCAAAGTGCATGGATTCTATGACGCAGCACAGGGTTAGTTGTTTTGGTTTTTAAAAAGAAAGTCCGTTCCCAAGTAGGCGTCATCTTTGTTGTAGTACCAAGCTCGGTTTTTGGGTATCTTAATTCCGTTGACCTCTGATTCCTCCGTTAATAGAATATATTCACCGTCGTTTTTTGCTTCATCGTGATAAAACTGATAAACTTCTAAAGCGAAAGTTGAAGGATCAAAATAAAAATACCAGGTATCTTCCCCTACCTCCTTTTCATAATTCACCTGCGCAACCCAATAGTCCTTACCTTTAAAAGAACGTTTTTCAACCTTAGGATTGATCAAGGTCCCCGGGTCTTTTAATTTCATTGGAAGTCCATAGAGGTAAGTGTAGTAATCGCGCGTTCGTTTTGCTTGTTCACAACTCAGGCGGTATGTTTTTTCTTCTTCAGCTGTAAATTCTAGGCTTTTATTTAAACGGACCGAACAGTTTTTCTTGTTTATTTCTTGGGTTATTGTATTACCATCAGATCCGTATTCATTTTTGAAGTACTGTTTTTGTAAGTCCAGCGTGATTGTGCTTACTCTAGGCACTCTGTTTGGAGTTTCCATAGTGATGTTGAGATCGCCAGCAAACCTAGACCAGTTGTTGTTAGGGTCATGATATGCGATACTTTTAGTAATTAGCTCTTCACCTGTGAGGTTTTGACCCAAACACATGATGTGAAAAAATACAATTGGAGCTAAAAGAATTTTTTTAAACATGGGATGCTGGAATTACAGGTGAAAGCTCAAAACATTCTAAGTGGAAGTATTGAGTAGAAGCGAGTAGGTGATCAAAAATATCGGCAACAATATGCTCGTAGTTTTCCCAAACCTTGTCTTTGCTGAAAACATAAACTTCTATAGGAACTCCTTGAGGCGTTGGTGCTAATTGACGACACATCAACGTCATTTCTTTATTTACCATTGGGTGTTTTTGTAAGTAGGCTTCAGTGTAACTTCTAAACAAGCCAATATTGGTTAAATTTCTGCCATTGATGAGGAGGGATTTATCAACTTTAGATGCTGCATTATAAGACTTGATATCGGCATCTTTTTCTTGGATGACACCTTCCATCAAATTGATTTTTTTTAGGGGTTCAATTTCTTCGTCTTTCAGAAAACGAATACTACTTACTTTAATTAATAGCGACCGTTTAATTCTTCTTCCGCTTGATTCACTCATTCCACGCCAATTTACAAAGGAGTCGGAAATTAGTTTATAGGTTGGTATTGAAGTAATGGTGTTGTCGAAATTCTGAATTTGAACAGATGAAAGACTTATTTTCATGACAGTCCCATCTGCATTATTGTTGGGCATGCTGATCCAATCGCCAATCCGAACGGTATCGTTGATCGTTATCTGAACACTGGCAACAAAACCCAATATGGTGTCTTTGAAAACGAAAAGTAAAACGGCAGATAAGGCACCAAGAGTAGTTAGAAACGTTCCGATTTCTGTACCAGTAAGGATGGATAAAATGACAATACCCCCAATAAACCAAAGGACAATCATAATAACCTGAATGTAACTGTCGATGGGTTTGTCTTTAAAGGACTTTAGTGTTTTTAAATAATCACGAAGCGATTTCAATAAGGCACGAACCAGTGCTAGGGCCACAATAACCGTAAGAGCTTCAAATATATTTTCAATCCAACTTTGTTTATCAAAAAGCTCGGGAATCAATTTATGGAGAAGAAAAATAGCAGGAAAATAAGAAAGTAGTTTTGGGATTTTGTGTTCCAACAAAATATCGTCAAATGTGCTCTTTGTCTTTCTCGAAATTCGAGAAAAAAACCCCAAAATAAGTTTTCTTGAAATCCAAAAGAACACCAAAGTGATTAGCATATATGCCAAAAGAACAATACCAAGAGTACTTATTTCTGCAACATCTGCATTAAATCCATTTTCAATAAGTTTTTCTAAGATGGTTGTTCTTATTTGCGTGCTTTGCATGGTTGAAGATTTTCATGCAAAATACCATTTTTTTTTCAACCGAACTTCTGCTGTCGAATGATCTATAGACAAAAAATAATTCACTATTTTTAAAAAACAATTTAATGGCATCGAGATCAAGGTTGTCAGTTGTTCCGCCTTTTTTAACACCAACAAATATGAGTACTATAGCGCAAGCAAAGCAGTTAGATGTTCAGGATCCACTAGCATCGTTTCGAGCATTTTTTCAGCACGAGCCCAACACAATATATTTGGACGGTAATTCTTTAGGGAAACTTCCCATACAAGCAAAAAATGACATCGCCAATGCTGTAGACAAACAGTGGGGCCAGCATTTAATTCGTAGCTGGAACGATCATTGGCTTAATCTCCCAAAACGATTAGAGCAAAAACTCGCATTACTTTTAGGTGCCAAAGCAACCGAATTGAAAGTTGGAGAATCCACTTCGGTTAACTTATATAAGTTAATTCATGCGCTACTTTCTTCCAATTTAACACCTCAAAACCTTTTAACAGATTCTTTAAATTTCCCTTCAGATGTGTATGTCATGGAGGGCCTCGCAAAACAATTTGACTGTAAGCCACCAACGATTGTAGCTTATGTTCACGATCTTAAGGCTGATCTGCTGTTATTGAAGTCCAAAATTAAAAAGCAACCCGGAATTGTATGCCTCAGTTTGGTCAGTTATAAAAGCGCTTGGTTGTATCCTATGAAAAGCCTGAATGAATTTGCGGAACAGCACAACAGTATTATTGTTTGGGACCTGAGTCATGCTGTAGGCGTAGTGGATATTAATCTTGCAGAAAGTAAGACTAAAATTGCTTTAGGCTGTACCTATAAATTTCTAAACGGAGGTCCTGGATCACCTGCATTTTTATTCATCCAAGAGGAATTAATTACGGAATTACATTCTCCGATTCAAGGTTGGTTTGGACACAAAAAACCTTTTAATTTTTCATTGCCTTATGAACCCTCTGACGGAATAGATCGTTTCGATGCAGGAACTCCTCAAGTGCTTTCTCTAGTCGCTATGGAGGCAGGTTTAGACTTGACCCTAAAGGCGGGAATTGATGTGATTAGAAAAAAAAGCATGATGCAAACCAGCTATTTAGTGGAACTAATTCAAGAAAAATTGATTCCCCTGGGCTTTACAATTGAAACACCAATGAACCCTGAAGAACGAGGTTCTCATATTACCCTTGCACATCCCGAGTCGTGGAGGGTATGTAAGGCATTAATTATGGGTAAAGGCGATGGCTTAAAGATCATTCCCGACTTTAGACCTCCACAGTATCTCCGCCTTGGAATTGCACCCATTTATACCCGCTATATCGATTTGTTTAAAAGCATAGAACGCATTGAACACATCATACTCCGTCAAGAATACTTAGAAATAGATACCGAAAAACCCACGGTAACCTAAGGTCTTTAGTTCCATGTTTAAAGAATAAAAAAGTTTGTTTACCTTAGTCAAAAATCAATTCATTATGCGACTTTCTCATTCCATTGGAATACTTTTCACGGTACTCATTCTTATGAGTTGTGCTCAAGAAAAAAAGAATAAACCCATGTCTACAGCGGAACAAATCCATCAGGCGGTAATTACCATTGATACCCACGATGACATCAATGTCGGTAACTTTACAGATTCTTTAAACTACAGTACAGAGACTCAGTCACAAGTTCATATTCCAGGAATGGAAGCAGGAGGACTTGATGTTGCTTGGTTTATTGTTTATACCGGTCAGGATAGTTTGAATGCTAGCGGCTTTGCCAAAGCTGCTGCTAATGCCGATGAAAAGTTCAATGCAATCCACCGTTTGGTTGACACCTACGCATCGGATCGTATCGAGTTGGCTTTGACTGCTGCCGATGTTCGACGCATTTGGAAGAGCGGAAAAAAAATCGCCATGATCGGTATCGAAAACGGATATCCACTTGGAGAAGACATCAATAATGTGGAAGTCTTTTATAACCGAGGTGCACGCTATATGTCTTTGGCTCACAATGGACACAGTCAGTTATCCGATTCAAATACAGGCGAAAAAGATGGCGTTTACCTTCATAATGGTTTAAGTGCATTAGGGAAACAGGTCATCGAAAAAATGAATTACTACGGAATTATGGTTGATATATCCCATCCGTCAAAAGAAGCGATTCGGCAAATGGCAGAGCTGTCTAAAACCCCAATCATAGCCTCACATTCTTCTGCTCGTGCTTTATGTGACCATTCTAGGAATTTAGATGACGAACAACTGGGCTGGGTAAAGGAAAGTGGAGGGGTTGTTCAAACGGTAGCCTTTAGTTCTTATTTACATACCGAAAAACACAACAACTACAACAAAGCCAAAGACTCCCTTCTGAAGAGTATAGGCGCGAAGCACAACATTGCTGTACTCGATAAGTATGAAATGAGAGCCTTAGCATTTGACGACCTACAGAAATACATCAAGGAGCGTGAAAAACTTGAAGCCCTAGCAGCAGCAGAACTCGAAGCATTGAAAAAAGAAGTTCCTCCAGTATCTGTAAGTGATTTTGTGGACCATATCGACTACATTAAAAACAAAATTGGAATCGACCACGTGGGCATCAGCTCTGATTTTGATGGCGGTGGTGGTATCGAGGGGTGGAGTGATGCATCCGAATCTCTGAATGTAACTAAAGAGCTCGTTAAGCGGGGATATTCTCAAGAAGAAATCGAAAAAATATGGGGTGGTAACCTCTTACGCGTCATGGAACGAGTTGAAGCTGTTGCAGCAGAATTGCAGGGAGAAAACTAATTTGAATTGATCCCGAGAGATTCTGGATTTTAAAATTAATTATAATCCGGCTTTTATTTTCTTGAAAGAGGGAACAAGAGTACCATTATGTTCAGATTTTAGATGGACTCGCTAATCAATATGAATACATTGAGATTAATGTAAAAATATCCCTTTAAATTGAACACATCTAGACACTATTTACCTTAAGAAGCTTAATGATGACCAAAAGCTAAGGAATCTTGGAGGCGGCGATGTGTTTGCCGTTATGAATACAATATTGATATTCAGTACTCTAATTAAACAATGTGGCTGGGTACACAATCCTCTAATTAAGAATAATGGTTTGTTGATGCGAGACCATCTACTTTGGTTTGCTGTTTTTTTAGTACTGTAATGCACAAAAAAACAAGTGATAATTAAGTTTTACAAATAATTTAAAGCAGCAGTCGACTTGGTTGTTTTTGTAAAAAACATTTGGCTTATCTGCATGATGGAATTTTACTTTCACAAGATTTTCCTTAAATTTTTGGATTACAAATTATTGGAAATGGTAATTTTTTTTCACTTTGGAATCCTGTTAAGGTCACTAACTTTATGTTTATAACTAGCCGTATTACTGGTCTTTGACTCTTTTCAGCTCCACTGTTATATATAATTTTATTCTATAGAAGACTTACAGAAGAAACTCCTATTTGCAGTAAGAGAAGACCTCAACGATAGGAAATCTATTTTTCATAAGTAAAACCCATATTACTATTTACACTTTCCGTGATATTTTAAAGAACTTAAAGAAAATAAAACCCCCACCGAAATGATGGAGGTTAATACTTTTTGGAGTTTCAAACTTATTTTCTTAGACAAAAGTTAATTACAGCTTTTTGATGTAATAAGTGTGTAACTTCCCGAGACAATAGTAATGCCATTGTCTTGATGACAGAAAATAAAGGCTTTGCCTTTTGGGATATATGCTCTAACAGTCCTTAAAAATTCATCCATATACCTTATTGAGACCCCGTTATTTCCGGCTTGAATTGTGCTTTGTTTTGGCCCCATAGACGGAGACGGATTATTAGGAACACTGTAAATCGTGATGATAATATTATCTGATCCTGCATAATTATTCGCTGCTAAATCCTGTCCTTTTACCCTAATAATATGAGCACTACCTGTCATGGGATTAGTTGAACCAACATCCCAAGTATAAGACCATGTTGTCCCCGAGCCTGCCATTTGTGCATCAGTAATTAACGAACTAATGCTTATTGTTGGTGTGGGTTGCATTGTTTCAGAAAAAGTAGCGACAATGGTTAAATCATCATTTCTAGTAACAATATTATCTGCGTCAGAATCTGTTAAAATCACAGTTGGCGGGGTGTTATCAACACTAATTGTGGTGACAGTAAAGGTTAGACTATCTGTTCCTGTATAAGCATTTCCTGCAAGATCAGTTGCAGAGACAGTCGCGCTATAGTTGCCATTCGCAGGACTACTTAAACCAACATCCCATAGGTAGGTCCAGGTACTACCAGTCCCATTCATTATAGCATTAGAAACTAAACCACTAATGCTTAGGGTAGGAGAAGCTGTTACTGCCTCAGAAAAAGTAGCTGTAATGGTAACAACATCACTAACCGCTACAGTGCTATCAGCGTCTGTACTCGATAGGTTTACAGTCGGTGGAGTTGTATCAACTATGGTATTTGAAACCTGAAAACTTAGGCTGTCCGTTCCTGTATAGCTATTAGCGGCTAAATCACTTCCCATTACAGTTACTGTATAACTTCCATTCGAGGGATTAGTGCTTAGAAACGATTCCTCCTATATTAATCATGGGAGAAGGTGCCATTGCTTCAGAGAACGTTGCTGTAATGGTCACTAGATCACTATTGTTTACAATGTCATCAGCATCAGTATCTGATAATATAACAGCAGGAGGGGTGGTATCTGAACTTGTTGCACTGACATAAAAGGTGATACTATCTGTTCCAGAATAGGCATTCCCAATGGTGTCGGTACCGGAAACTGTTGCCGTATAATTTCCAACTGCAGGATTACTCCCTCCCAGATCCCATAAATAGGTCCATGTCGAGTTAGCACCGCTCATCAAAACGTTTGTTACCAACCCACTAATAGTAATGGTCGGTGTCGCTGCCATCGTTTTTGAAAAAGAGGCTGTAATGGTAACTACGTCTGTTTGTGAAAGCACATTATCTGTATCTGAGCTTGATAGATTAACCGAGGGTGGTGTTAAATCAACGACTGTTATAACAACAGGTAAAGAAGAGGTGCTTGATCCTACGGCTGCAATTACAGTTAAATTGTAAATATTATCAGCATCTGAATCGGTAGGTGTAGCAAATTGTGGTGGAGCATTAAAATTAAGCACACCATTTGTATCGATAGTAAATGAAGAGGAATCGACACCTGATAATGCCCATGACACTGGGATTGAACTGGTGTAAGAAGCAATACTGGTTACAGCATTTTCAGGATAGTCTAATGTTTCACTTCCCGTTACAGAAAAGAGGGTAAAGGTAATACTATCTGTTCCTGAATAAGCATTATTGCTTTTGTCTTCTCCTGAAAATTCAACGGTATAAACCCCATCATTTAGGGGTAAATCATCTTCAATTACCCAACTGTACCTCCAATAATTATTGTTAAAGATGCGTACTCTACCCACTGCATCTCCACCTTTTTCATAGCCAACTTCCCCGATTGCCATAATTGTTCCTTCGTCATTTAAAGCAGTTGATCTACCAAAATTATCTGTAGTAGCAGAGCCTTGTAATGAACTAACCGAACTGGTCCAACCTCCTCCTGAAAAATCATACACATAAGCTCTCCCAGAGGTGTCACCACCATTATTTGGTGCTTCCCATGCACCAACAATAAATTTGCTTCCATCTTTATTAAAAGAAGTTGACCCCTGTCTTGAACCAAACCTAGTAACACCGCCATCAAAAGTACTCCCTTTCTGTACCCAGCTGTTGTTTATTTGATCGTAAGAAAAAGTTTTTAATTTAAATCTACCAGAAGTTGATTCAAATAAATAAGAGCCCGTTCCAATTGTATTTCCGTCACCTGAAATAGCAACACTAGATCCAGCAACATCATAATTAATTGTGCTTTTAATATCTGCGCCTACTTGTGTCCACGAACTAGTTCCTGATGGTGTATATTCAAAGACTTTTACCATCCCCTTAGCAGTATCGTTTGACCTATTACCACTAACGATACGATAGCCTGAATCGTCCATATCTACTGTGCGACCAATTTCACTTACAGTTGTCCCGTTTATTTCTGTCCCAAGAAGTTCCCAAACACCTCCATTTCTCTGATAAATGCCATATTTTCCATATCCTGAACTCTGTTTTTCGCTACCGATGACGATTATATTTCCATTTGCATTAATCGCCACAGAGAACCCTAATCGATCACTTGAATTTGGGCCAGTAAAATCTGGCCCTACTTGGGTCCAAACACCCCCCGTTAATTCATAAACCCTAGCCAAACCTCTTCTACTATTGGATTCGTTATATGCTGCAATTATTTGATTTCCGGTACCACTTAGATCAAAATTCGCACCCCATCGATGATTTGCCGCGGGACCATTTATTGCTCCCCCCAATTGTGCCCATGTCATGGAACTTACGTCATATCGGAAGATTTCAATTTTACCGGCATTTGAATTTCCATTTGCGTCAAAATCTGGAGCCCCAACAGCCACCGTAAGGCCATCTTGACTTATTTTGACCATCTCTCCATAATTGTCCCCATCGGCATCTCCAGAAAAAGAAGTTATGAATTCGTAGGCCTTATTGCTAGCAGTCATTCCTGTTTGCGTAACCACAGCAGTACCCCTTATTTCAATTTCTGGATCTACGAGTAAAGCTTCAGAAAAAACAACGTCTATGCTTATGGTGTCATCTGTTCCAATAATATTATCGTTATC
>CBFHHG010000047.1:0-15239 GCA_965655585.1 Candidatus Arcticimaribacter sp.
ATCAATTCTAATTTAACGCAATGGAAAGCAACCGAAACCAATGATCGTAAGATCGTTGCACTGGCGATTAGTAAAGCCAAAGAAATTCAGTTTCACATCAGCCCAAAGGAATACGCTTCTTACAGCATCAATGGTTTATTAATTAGCACCGATTTAGAAGAGGTTTCTGAAAAAATGCTTGATCCAACTCAAAGCCTCATTCAAATTGAGGAATTTGTAACAGCCTATCTGGGCGCATTTCCACATAGTAAAATGTTACTTTCCCAAGAGGATTACAAAAAACGACCCTATTTTGGTTTATCTGCGATCCCTTCATTTTTTCACCCATTTTCTGATCGGTTTGAGTTTGAGATAAAAGCATTGAATGTGTATTTGAAACATTATATGACAGAGGCTTTTCTTGTAGACCCTAGAGAAAATTCTTGGTTAACTGATGGCTTGAAGACCCTATTATTAATGGAATATGTCGATCAATACTATCCCGATCAAAAACTCTTGGGTGCCATCCCGAAGCAACCCCTACTTCGCCCTTTAGTTAAAAGTTATAGTTTAAGTCAAGCTTCGTTTAATTATGGGTTTCTTTATTTCAATGAATACGTCCTTAGAAATAACATTCAACAAAGTCCTTTTACTGCAAAAAGCGATTTAATTAAGTTCAACGAAAGGGTTGCAATACCCAGTCATGTCGCTCACGGTTTTCGTTATGCCTATAAGTATTACGACAAAGAAAAAATAAACAATGCAATCAGAAGTCAAATCGGAAAAGTTCGATCCAAAGAGCAAGTACAAAAATCGCTAGAAAATCAACTCAATATTCCCTGGTTGTTTCAAGATTATTTAGGCAAACGAAACTCAATTGACATAAAATTCAAATCCATTCGAAGGAATTCAGATTCGCTGAATATTCAGATAACACAAAACTATAAAAATCCAATTCCCTATACCCTAGCCCAAATCAAGGATGATCGGATTATTCAATCAATACAAGTTAGAGATCCAAAAAACAGAGATGAAATTAAGTTAAAACGCTACGATGCAGACTATCTTGTCATCAATCCCAAACATAAAATCCCTGAGTTTAATCTTCAGAACAATTATAGAAGGCTAAAAGGGACTACGATAAAACCATTCAAATACACTTTTATAAAAGATATTGAAGATCCCCAAAGGAGTCAAGTGTTTTTTAACCCCAAAATTGATTTTAACGCTTACGATGGTGTTACCCTTGGAACGAGACTATCCAATAGGGCATTTCAAAGAAAACCATTCAGTTATGATATCAATCCAAACTACAGCACAGAGACCAAAGAACTTGTGGGTTCTTTTACAATGAGTTATCGATTGTATGACGAGGACGCATCTTTGTACTTATATCAACTTGGGTTCTCAGGAAGTAGTTTTCATTACGATGAAAACTTGCGTTACAGAATTTTTACACCTTCGTTTAGCCTTGTTAAACGTCCAGATAATTTTAGATCCAATAAGCGCGAATTATTTTCGCTATCATTAACAAGTGTAAATAGAGAATTTGGTACCACACCCATTCTAACACCTAATTATACCATAGGGAATCTGGGTTATACCTATTCCAATAAAGAGGCTATAAGGTTATTGAAAGTAGCTGCAAATCTCGAAATATCCGATAATTTTGGAAAATTCAATATAGATGCAGAATTCAGGCATCTTTTTCATGACGGGAGGACATTATCTGTTCGTTTTTTTGGTGGTAAGTTCTTATGGGACGATACCCAGAATACTACCTATTTTGATTACAGCTTAAACCGCTCTACAGATTATCTTTTTCGCTATGGATATTTAGGGCGTTCAGATGATGATGGAATCTATAGTCAACAATTTATTTTATCGGAAGGTGGTTTTAAATCTCGATTTAAAAACCCCAAAGCCAATGATTATATACTAACAACCAATTTAGGCATCAGTTTGTGGAAATGGATTGAAGTATACACCGATTTTGGATTAACCAAAAATAAAGGCTTCAAGGCACAAGCATTCTATGACTCTGGAATCAGGGTGAATTTAGTTCCCGACTATTTAGAATTCTATTTTCCAATTAAGAACTCTGAAAACTATGTGCTCAACGACCCCAATTATTTATCCAATATGCGGTTTGTATTGACAATTGACATTAACAATCTAAAAAATTTATTTACCCGTAGGTGGCTATAGAAGATTGTTAATAAGCATATTGAAGCTGGATTTATTGTATTATTCTGTTCTCTGTAATTTTCGTAAATTTGCAACGTTAAAATTCATCTATGTCTAACAAAAAACTTGCCGCAGAAACCCCGATTTCATTTAAAGGTTTCAGAGAACAAGTACTTGAAGATTACAGATTACTTTCCCTTAGTAGAGAATGCTCTGTACTTGGAAGAAGGGAAGTTATGACCGGAAAAGCTAAGTTTGGCATTTTCGGAGATGGAAAAGAATTGCCTCAGCTGATACTCAGTAAGTTTTTTAAAGATGGAGATTTTCGATCGGGTTATTATCGCGATCAAACCATACTGATGGAGCAAGGACACTTAACTCCAAAACATATATTCTCTGCTCTCTATGCACATCCCGACTTGGACATTGAGCCCATGTCTGGAGGTCGGCAAATGGGGGGTCATTTTGTTACTGAAAGTAACGAGCCCAACGGTGCATGGAAAAACTTAACAAAACAAAAAAATCACAGTTCTGATATATCACCCACTGCTGGGCAAATACCTCGGCTTATAGGTTTAGCGCAGGCATCAAAAGTGTATCGAGCCTTGAATATTAGAGGTAGCGGGCGCTTTTCAAACAATGGAAACGAAATTGCTTGGGGTACAATTGGAAATGCTAGTACAAGCGAAGGCTTATTTTTAGAAGCCATGAATGCTGCTGGTGTAATGCAAATCCCAATGATAATGAGTGTATGGGATGACGATTATGGCATTTCTGTCCATAACGACGAACAAACGACCAAAGGGAGTATTTCTAAGGCGCTCGAGGGTATGCAACGTAACGATACAGAACTGGGTATTGAAATATTAACGGTTAAAGGGTGGGACTATACCGCTCTAATTGACACCTATCAGTATGCCGAAAAGCTTGCCCGAAATGAGCATGTACCCGTTTTGATTCATGTGCAAGAACTAACCCAGCCCCAAGGTCACTCTACCTCAGGGTCGCATCAACGCTATAAAACCGAGGAACGTTTAACTTGGGAAAAAGAAAACGATTGCAATCTTAAAATGCGTGAGTGGATTCTCAGTAATGGAATTGCAAATGAAGAAGAGCTCGAAGCAATTGAAGATAATAATAAAAAAATTGTACGTCAAGCTAAGGTTGATGCATGGAAAGCATATCAAAATCCAATTCTTGAACATAGAAATGATCTAGTAAAACTCATAGAAAAAGCAACCCAGGCAACAAACAACGACACGAATTTTCAATTGATCCGCTCGGAAGTTATCAATATAGCCGAACCCACTTATAAAGATTTATTACACGCAGCTAGAAAAGGCCTTCGGATTTTAACACATTACGAACATCCAATTAAAAACGAAATTCGAACTTGGAAAGATTCGCTCACCGAGCAACTCAATCCAAAATTCAGCTCTCACCTATACAGTCAGTCTGATGATCGTTTAGAAAACGTAAAATCTATCCCCGTACAATATGATGAAAAAGAAGAATGGGTAGACGGACGGATCATCATCCGAGATAATTTTGATGCGCTTCTAGAAAGTAATGACAAACTATTACTTTTTGGGGAGGACGTAGGAAAAATTGGAGATGTAAACCAAGGTTTAGAAGGCATGCAAGCCAAATACGGTGCTACCCGAGTTGCTGACACTGGGATTCGTGAAGCAACCATAATGGGACAAGGAATTGGGATGGCCTTGAGAGGCCTTCGACCGATTGCTGAAATACAATATTTAGATTATATACTCTACTGTTTACCTACTTTAAGTGATGATCTTGCTTCATATCATTACCGAACTGTGGGGAAACAAGCTGTACCGCTTATCATACGAACCCGAGGTCATCGTTTAGAAGGAATCTGGCACAGTGGATCGCCGATGGGTGGCATTGTAAACCTATTGAGAGGTATCAACATTGCAGTACCCCGAAACATGACACAGGCAGCCGGAATGTACAACACGCTACTAGAAGCAAATGAACCTGCAATTGTGGTAGAATCTCTTAATGGATACCGTATAAAAGAAAGAAAACCCACAAACCTTGGACAATTTAAAGTACCGTTGGGTAAAATTGAAATTCTAAAAGAAGGTACAGACATTACGTTAGTTTCTTACGGATCTACTCTACGGATGGTCGAAGCTGTAGCGAAAGAGTTGATGTATTTTGACATTGATGCAGAGGTAATTGACATCCAAACCCTACTTCCCTTTGATCTGGAATACGGCATTCAAAAAAGTATTGCAAAAACAAATCGTGTTTTGATTATTGATGAAGATGTTCCCGGTGGAGCTGGGGCTTATATACTGCAGCAGTTGATTGATGTTCAAGATGTTTTTCCATTGTTGGACAGTACTCCGCAAACACTAAGTGCTAGGCCGCATCGACCAGCATATGGAAGTGATGGTGATTATTTCTCAAAACCGTCTGAGGATGATATTTTTGAAAAGGTATACGCTATCATGCACGAATCCAATCCTGAAGCCTTTCCAAAAATTTAACTCGAAACAATTTTAAGAATCAATTCTTTCAAAAGTTCTTCGGTTGGGAGGTTTTGCGCACCAACACCTTTACTCTTTAGATCAGCATCTTTTATGTGACCAATTACATGGGCTATTTGTTTCATTGAATAAAAACGAGCTGCAGTTTCGTAATCTTTAACAAAATAGGGAGAAACACCTAATACTGCGGGAGCCTTTGAAGGTGACGAAATACCCTGAAACAACAATAACTTTTGGAAAAAATTAAAAAGAACCGTGATCGTAAGTGTGACCGGGTGCTTATTGGCATTAGATGCCATATAACGAATGATCCGAAAGGAGTGCTCCAAGTCGCGTTTGCCCAATGATTTTTGAAGTTCAAACCCATTAAAATCTTTACTGTAGCCGATGTGCTTTTCAATTATCGCAGGGCTAATTTCCTCTCCCGCTTCTACCCGATTACTTAACTTTTCGAGCTCCTTATCAATTTTACTTAAATCTGTTCCTAAAAATGACACCAATAAAGGAGGTGCATGCGGATGAAAATTAAATCCATAACGCAATCCACGATCTTTAATCCAATCGGCTACTTGATTGTCGTATAGGGGTTTGGTTTCTAAAACTACACCCGATTTAGCAATTGCCTTGTATGACTTTTTGCGTTTATCCAGTTTCTTGTGTTTATAACAGAGTACCAAAACTGTTTGACTCTGAGGGCTTTCTAGATAAGGTACTAAAGAATCAATTGTTTTATCTAAATATTGGGCCTCGCGAACAACTACCAATTGATACGATCCCATCATAGGAAAACGCTTTGCCGTTTCTATGATTTGTTCCGGCAGGGTTTCTTTCCCGTAAAAAATTGTGGAGTCAAAATCTCGAGCATGTTCTTCTACCACATGAGACGATAAAGCCTTTGTTACCTGGTCTATAAAGAAGGGCTCTGTTCCCATTAAAAGATACACAGGAGCATAATCTCCTTTTTTAATCGAACTCAGTATTTGATTTATGTCTTTCAAAGCTAAAAAATCCTCACTTTTGTAGTATGGAACAACTCAATTTTCCCAACTATGCGTTTACCCTCAAAAATAGGGAAAATAAGACGTATATCGTAGATTTGATCCGTAAAAAGAATTTGCTGTTGACCCCCGAAGAATGGGTACGACAGCACTGCCTCCAATTTTTAATTATTGAATTAGGGTATCCCAAGAGTCTGATCAATGTCGAAAAACAAATTGAAATCAACGGACAACTCAAACGTTATGATATCGTGGTCTATACTTCGCAAGGAAATGTTCATATCTTAGTTGAATGCAAAGCCCCTTCAATAGCCATTTCACAAAGCACTTTCGACCAAATAGCCCAGTACAACATGACACTAAACAGTGCGTTTTTAATGCTGTCAAATGGGAAAGAACACTATTTTTGTGTAATGGATTTCAAGAAGAAATCATATAAATTCATCAAAGAACTCCCGAAATATAACGTATGACAGTTGCATTAGTAGTTTTAAATTGGAATGGGAAGGAACTCCTTAAACGCTTTTTACCCGAAATGCTCCAGCACAGTAAAGAAGCTACGGTTTATGTAATTGACAACGATTCAGCAGACGATTCGGTTGGTTTTCTTAGAACGGAATTTCCTGAGGTAAATTGCTTTATAAATACAGAAAACTTAGGCTATGCAGGAGGATACAACGCTGGCATAAAAGAAATTAAAGAGGAGCTTATTTGCCTTATTAATAATGATGTTCGAGTAACCAAAAACTGGCTCCCTCCCATCATCAATTTCTTTAAAAACAATTCTAATACAGGAATTGTACAACCCCATATTTTAGACGAGAATGATCCAAGTTTATTTGAATATGCTGGGGCAGCTGGGGGATATATTGATCGTTTTGGCTACCCGTTCTGTAGGGGTCGTATTTTTGATCAAATTGAACATGACAAAGGACAGTATGAAGGAAATCAAAATGTATTTTGGGCATCTGGTGCTTGTCTGTTTATTCGAAATACACTTTTTCGAGAACTTGACGGTTTTGATGAAGATTTTTTTATGCATCAAGAAGAAATTGATCTCTGCTGGAGAGCAAACAATGCAGGAAGTGAAGTGTATTGTGTTGGAGAATCGAAAGTGTATCATTTGGGTGGAGCTAGCCTTCCAGATTCGCCTTTAAAAGTTTTTTATAATTTTCGAAACGCAACCTACATGCTTCTCAAGAATGTCCCAACAATACAATTACCCTTTATTCTGTTTATTCGTTTATTGCTGGATGGGGTGGCAGGGATTCGATTTTTGCTAAAAGGTGAACTCCAAAACTGCATAAGCATTCTGAAAGCACATGCCCACATGTATTTTAATTTCTTTAAAATGCTTAGAAAACGATCGAGTAAAAAGTCCAAAAACAGCTATTTTATGCTCAACAGCATCGTTTTTCAATATTTTATCTTAAAAAAAAGTAAATTTTTTAATTTAAGATTTTCTAAGTCTTAAATAATAGTAACTTTAAACCATCAAAATTTAATTATAATATTTTCCCATGAAAAAATCGTATTTCTACATTCCATTGGTAACAATCTTATTGGCATCTTGTGTCTCTCAAAAGAAGTTTACCGAACTTCAAACCCTTCAAGATACAACAAAAGATTTACTAAACAGTACAACTGTTAAACTAAACACCTGTGACGAAGATAAAGCTGCTGCATTGGCATCTGTTGCCTCTTTGCAAGAGCAAATTCGTTTCTTAAAAGAAAACAACTCTGACCTTATCGATAACCTCGGTAACTTGACTACACTTTCTCAAAAAGGAGCTGAAAACCTTGAAAAATCGTTAGAAAGTTTAAAAGAAAAAGACACAAGAATTACTAGCCTTAGAGATGCTGTAACTAAAAAAGATTCTGTGACTCTTGCATTAGTAACCAGTCTTAAAGGTGTTCTTGGAAATCTTGGAGATGACGACATTGAAATCAACGTTGAAAAAGGTGTTGTATTCATTTCGATATCGGATAAATTGTTATTCAACAGCGGAAGCTCAACAGTTTCTAAAAGAGCTAAAGAGGTTCTTGGAAAAGTTGCCAAAGTTGTTTTGGACAAGCCAGAGCTTGAGTTTATGGTGGAAGGTCATACAGACAATGTGCCAATCAGTAACGATTGTGTAGTTGACAACTGGGATCTTAGTGTAAAGAGAGCAACTTCTGTAGTTCGTGTACTTGAAAAAGACTTTGGTGTACCACCACAACGAATGACTGCAGCTGGAAGAAGTTCTTATGCTCCTTTATTAGAAAATGATTCTCCATCGAACCGAGCTAAAAACAGAAGAACACGTATTGTAGTACTTCCAAAATTAGATCAGTTTTATGACCTAATCAACAAAGGAATGGAATCAGCTCAATAAGCTTTTATCGCTTCATATTAGATTAAACGTCCTTTATATAAAGGACGTTTTTTTTTACAAAAAATCTACAGGACCCTTCCCAATTCGGACAACAACCGGCTCCCCTTGAGTCAAATCAATAACTGTGGAAGGTTGGTTCCCTCCTGCTCCCGTTTCAATCATGACGTCGACAGCAGAGGACCATTCTTCAAATATGACTTCTGGATCGGTTGTATAATCAATAATTTGATCTTTATCATGCAAGGAGGTTGTTATTAAAGGGGCTGGCAAAAGTGGAAGTAATATTCTTAAAATAGGATCGTCTGAGATTCGAATCCCAATGGATTTCCTTTTATCAAAAGGCTTGGGCAATTTGCGTGTCCCTTTCATGATGTAGGTAAAAGGTCCTGGCAATGTACGTTTGAGTATTCGGAAGGTTGACGAATCGAATTGCTGAACATAATTTGACAACTCACTCATGTCAGCAAATAAAAAGCTAAATGGGGCTTGTTCTACCTTGACTTCTTTTAGCTTAGCTAAACGACCCAATGCTTTAAAATTGGAACTTAAGCATCCCAAAGCATAAACGGTATCTGTTGGATATATAACGAGTGCGCCAGCAATTAATGCTTGAGCTACTTCCTTAATGATCTTAACGTTGGGGCTTGAGGGATACAAAGAGTGGAGAACAGCCATTAATCAATGATTTTAAGTTTGGCAAAACGCAATAAGAGTTTTTTGTCTCCAGTTCCATTGAACTTAATTGTAGCTTTTTTATCATTCCCAGATCCTTCAAGTAAGGTAACAATACCTTTTCCAAAACGCTGATGTTCTACCTTGGTTCCTAAAGGGAGTGCAATTAAATCTTGGGAAGTAGCAGCAATGGGCTGGTCAATTGATTGAATCTTTCTAAGCTTTTTGAGCTGGGTGGGATTTGGAGCTGTATTGGGCTTTCCTTCCCAAGCTGCTGGTTTTTTTATTTGCCTTTTGGGTGCATCTGCATTGCCAAAAATATTATTATTGATTAGGGGTTTAAATTCATAGTCTGATTTTGGTATCTGATAATCGACATACTCTTCGTCAATTTCGTCAATAAAACGGCTGGGCTCAGCACTATTCAATTTTCCCCAGCGATATCGCGATTGGGTATAAGACAAAAAGGCACGTTCTTCTGCTCGTGTAAGTGCCACATAAAACAAGCGTCGCTCTTCTTCTAAACCACTTCGTGAATCTAAATTCATTGGCGATGGGAAAAGATCTTCCTCCATTCCAACAACGTAAACGAAGGGATATTCCAGTCCTTTAGCTAAGTGAATCGTCATTAGTGAAACCCGATCGGTATCTTCTTTTTCATTCTCGCTATCGAAATCTGTAGCTAGAGCTACATCCTCAAGAAACTCTGTTAGTGCCCCTGTAGAATCGGCAAGTTCCTCCTGACCTTCTGTAAAATCTTTGATACCATTTAACAACTCTTCGATGTTTTCGATTTTACTTACCCCTTCGGGGGTTCCGTCTTTCTTTAGATCCGAAACAATATGTGTTTTTTTAGTTACTTCATCAGCAATTTCAAAGGCATTAGCCGTTTCATTAAAAATCTGAAAACTCTTTATAAGGGTCACAAACTGCTCCAATTTAGTAGCTGTACCCGCATTGATTCCAATCCCTAAACTTCCTGCTTTTTCTGCAGTTTGAAATAACGTAAGTCCGTGCTGTTTGGCGCCAACAACCAACTTATCAATAGTTGTCTGTCCTATTCCTCGTGTAGGATAATTAATAATACGCTTTAAACTCTCCTCATCCTTGGGGTTGATGATTAACCGCAAATAAGCCAGAGTGTCTTTTATCTCCTTTCGTTGATAAAACGATAGGCCACCAAAGATTTTATAGGGTATGTTTCTTTTCCTCAAAGCATCTTCCATTGCTCGAGACTGTGCATTGGTTCTGTATAAGATGGCAAAATCATTGTATTTACGCTGCTCAGTAAGGTTGAAATCAAAAATACTTCCGGCTACATAACGACCTTCGTCGGCATCAGTGGGGCAGCGTTGAATTTTGATTTTGTTACCCGTATCATTAGCTGTCCAAACATTCTTATCCAATTTATTTTCATTGTGATTGATAATCGAATTGGCAGCATTCACAATGTTTTGCGTAGAACGATAATTTTGTTCCAAGCGATACATGGCCACGTTATCGTAATCTTTTTGAAAATTCAATATGTTGTTGATATTCGCACCCCGGAAGGCATAAATACTTTGGGCGTCATCTCCTACTACACAAATATTTTGAAACTTGTCGGAAAGCGCACGGACGATAAGGTATTGTGAATGATTGGTATCTTGATACTCATCAACTAATATGTATCGGAAACGATCTTGATATTTAGCCAAAACATCAGGGAAACGGTTGAGAAGTTCATTGGTTCTTAAAAGAAGGTCATCAAAATCCATTGCACCTGCCTTAAAGCAACGATCAACATACTCTTTATATATTTCGCCCATTTTGGGTCTTCTTGCCATGGCATCTGACTCTTGTAAGTCACCATCATTGTAATATGCTCGTACAGTAATCAAACTGTTTTTATAGGAAGATATTCTACTGCGTACTTGCTTGGTTTTATAGACATCTTTTTCAAGCCCCATTTCTTTGATTATAGCAGACAAAAGACGGTCAGAATCTTGGGTGTCGTAAATTGTAAAGTTCGAAGGATAGCCTAATTTATCGGCTTCACTCCTAAGGATTCGAGCAAAAACAGAATGGAATGTTCCCATCCATAAATTCTTTGCTTCACCATCACCTACTAAATCGGCGATACGCCCTTTCATTTCTCGAGCAGCTTTGTTGGTGAACGTTAAAGCCAAAATTGAAAACGAATCTACACCCTGACTCATCAAATAGGCGATTCTATAAGTCAATACACGGGTCTTCCCAGAACCTGCTCCAGCAATAACAATTAGCGGTCCATCCTTGTGCAGCGTTGGTCCTCTCTGTGCTTCGTTGAGCGTATTTATATGGGCTGTTAAATCTTGTTTCATGAAATACTAAAATAATACATTGAAAACTTAATGATGCATAATTCGTTCAATTTTTAGGATTAATTATAAACTAAAAAATAAATAAAATCAGTTGACAGAATCAAAATTATATGATTGTAAGCACCAAATGTCCCTTATTTCATTACTTTTAAAAAATTGAATGATATAATTTAACTATGACTATACAAATTATGAAAAAACACATGAAGAAGCTAAGCTTCCTTTTTGCTTTAATCGGTTGCACAGCAGTGGCACAAATAAACGACTCTACCTTTACTTCTATTGAATCTAAGGTTATCCAATGGCGCCATGAAATTCA
This sequence comes from Candidatus Arcticimaribacter sp., assembly GCA_965655585.1. Taxonomy (GTDB): domain Bacteria; phylum Bacteroidota; class Bacteroidia; order Flavobacteriales; family Flavobacteriaceae; genus Arcticimaribacter. The sequence goes on from CBFHHG010000047.1 coordinate 11,395, forward strand.
TCAAAACCCAGAACTATCTAATCGGGAATTCAATACGGCCAAAAAAGTAGCAGCTCACCTCGAAGCCCTAGGAATAGAAGTTTCAACTGGTATTGCGTACACTGGTGTTGTAGGTGTTTTAAAAGGAAATAAGCCGGGAAAAGTTGTTGCATTGCGCGCCGACATGGATGGACTACCTGTGACGGAACGCAATTCTTTACCCTACAAATCTCAAGCAACTGCAATTTTCAATAACCAACTAACGGGTGTGATGCATGCATGTGGACACGATACACATGTTGCGATCCTAATGGGTGTTGCAGAAATATTAGCTGAAAACCGTGATTTTGCAGGAACGGTAAAATTTATTTTCCAACCCGCAGAAGAAGGACCACCAGCGGGTGAAAAAGGCGGGGCTTTACTAATGGTTCAAGAAGAAGTGCTAAAAAACCCTGATGTTGATGCTATTTTTGGATTGCATATCAACTCAGAAACACCGGTTGGCCATATTAACTATAAAACCAAAGGAATCATGGCAGCTGCGGATACTTATAAAATAGTAGTTGGCGGAAAGCAATCCCACGGATCTACACCCTGGAAAAGCGTTGATCCCATTATGATTTCTTCACAAATCATCAATGGAATTCAAACCATTATCAGTAGAAATTCTGAGCTTACAAAAGAAGGTGCAGTTGTTTCTGTTGGTGCGATTCACTCAGGTATTCGCTCCAATATCATTCCAGAATCTGCTGAAATGATAGGTACAATCAGAACCCTAGACGAAGACATGCAGAACATCATTCATGAACGCATGTATGCAATGGTTCCTCAAATAGCTGCTGCCTATGGCGGTACAGCTACAATAACTATTGATAAAACTGCTGCTTTGACCTATAACGATGAAGCATTGACACAAATGATGCTGCCAACACTAGAACGAACGGTTGGGGTTTCTAATGTTCATCTAATTAAAGCCATTACAGGCGCTGAAGATTTTTCATACTTCCAACAAAAGGTTCCGGGTTTATACTTTTTCTTAGGTGGAATGGATCCGGCAATGAACCCTGCTGAAGCTCCCTCCCATCATACCCCTGATTTTGTAGTTCAAGATGAAGGAATGATTCACGGAGTCAAAGCAATGGTCAACTTAGCCCTTGACTATTTAAATCATTAGCATAAAGCAAAAAAGGTATAGCAACTTATTCAAAGCGGTTATACCTTTTTCAATAAAGTTTGCTGAGCATAGGTCCTGCCTTCTTGCCACCAAGCTGACATTTTATTTTTTTCAAACACCAATGAATTTGTTGTCAACACCCTCGGAGTGTAAAACAGGCGTAGTTTGACTTTCTTTTCATAGGCAACTAAAGCACCAATCTTTAGATTTTGGTATTCAATTCGATCAGAAATAAATCCAAAAATACTTCCCAAAGCATCAAAAGCATTTCGTGAGTGTACCCGATTGGTTTGCTGAAATTCGGTATTCAGTACAATGGCGTCAACCTGGGTTGCTCCACGTCGAATAGCTTCTTCAATTGCAATGATGCAGCCCAGGCCACCATCGGCATATTCACACCCATTTTTAGTCACTAGCGTCATGAAGGGAACATAGTTACACGAAATCCATATCCAATCGATAAAGTCTTCATAAGTTGATTCCTGCAAAGACTTGTACTCTACTTGATTCGCCGATAAATTTGAAACACAAATGACTACCTCCTGAGACTCTTTTTGAAGTTGTTCGAAATAAGGAGCTGTAATTTCTCGAGAAATTAATTTCCTTAAATTATTACTCTCACCAAATGTTTTCTTTCCTCTCAAGAAATTCTTTAAAACATTAAAATGATGAATTTTTATTCGCGTTAAAACCCCTTTTTTACGAATCAAAAATGGGCAATTATCAAACACATCGTCTTGTGTGACAGAAATAAATGCCTTTTTAATCTCCTCAATTTTCTTCAACGCTACGTGTGATACCAACAAACTTCCTGTAGAAGTGCCGAGAAATAAGTCGTACCGTTGCTTGGTGTCTTCAATAAGGTATTGAGCAACTCCGCCAGCAAAAGCGCCTTTGCTCCCTCCTCCAGAAATTACTAGTGCAGATTTTGACATGCTTACTTTAAATTTGGTTACTTAAATTTACAATGTTTTTAATTAAAATGAATCTTTATAAATCTTAAAAACAAGTAACTTCGTAAGATCGTATGGATTTACTTCAAACTCCCATAGAATATCTAAAAGGTATTGGACCCAATCGAGCAAGTTTGCTCAAAGAAGAATTGGGAATCAAGACGTATCAGGACTTGTTGCACTTTTTCCCCAATCGATACATCGATCGAACAACCTTTTATGCCATCAGTAAGTTACCTCGAAACACCTCAGAAGTTCAGATAAAAGGCACCATATTGTCTCATAAGATCATTCCACAAGCCAAAGGGAAACGCCTGACAGCTATTTTCTCAGACGGAACATCAACCCTAGAGTTGGTTTGGTTTAGGGGGTATAAGTGGATTCAAGAAAGCCTAAAAAAAAACACCACCTATATTGTCTTTGGTCGCCTAAATTGGTACGGTAATAAGGCATCCATTGCTCATCCAGAGCTAACCCCTGAAGCCGAATACACCCAAAGTAATTTGGGAGCATTTCACCCTGTTTATCCGTCGACAGAGAAGCTCATCAATAAAGGAATCAGTCAGCGCGTGATGAAACAATCCATGGAACATCTGTTTCGTCAAGTTCACAGGGAGTTTCACGAAACACTACCCGACTATATCCGTGAAGAGCTTAAACTGATTTCAAGAAAAGAAGCTACCATTCAAATTCATTTTCCCGCAAACCAGCATCAATTAACCCGAGCACAGTTTCGATTGAAGTTTGAAGAACTTTTTTACATTCAAATGCAACTGTTACAGAAAAATCGTTTGCAAAAACAAAAAGTAAAAGGTTATGTGTTCGAAAAAGTAGGTGCAAATTTCAATGAGTTTTACACCCAGCACATTCCCTTTCAACTCACCAATGCACAGCAACGTGTTGTTCGAGAAATTAGAAATGATATGGGAACGGGTAAACAAATGAATCGCTTATTGCAAGGTGATGTAGGTTCTGGTAAGACCATGGTAGCCTTATTGAGCATGCTTATTGGTTTGGATAATGGTTTTCAAGCTTGTATGATGGCTCCTACCGAAATACTCGCACAGCAGCACTACAAATCATTACAAGAAAGTTTGGGCGAGATGTCCTTGAACATGGCTCTTTTAACTGGGTCTTCGAAAACTGCTGAGCGCAAAGCGATACACCAAGCATTAGAAGATGGCAGCCTCCACATCCTCATTGGAACCCATGCACTCATCGAAGAGAAAGTTCGTTTTAAAAACTTAGGAATCGCTATTGTGGATGAACAACATCGATTTGGTGTGGCACAACGAGCAAAGCTTTGGCGAAAGAACACTTTGCCTCCACATGTTTTAGTTATGACCGCTACTCCAATTCCGCGAACCCTAGCAATGAGTGTTTACGGGGATTTGGATATCTCTGTAATTGATGAGCTTCCACCAGGGAGAAAACCCATCAAAACTGTTTTGAGAAGTGATGCAAACCGACTGCAAGTATTCCAATTCATTCGAGAAGAAATTAAACTCGGAAAGCAAGTCTATGTTGTGTATCCCTTGATTCAAGAATCTGAAAAAATGGATTATAAAGACCTGATGGATGGATATGAAAGCTTGGCTCGAGAGTTCCCTTTACCCGACTTCCAAATCAGTATCGTTCATGGAAAAATGAAGCCAAAAGACAAGGATTATGAAATGCAACGTTTTGTTGAAGGAAAAACCCAGATAATGGTTGCAACTACGGTAATAGAAGTTGGTGTA
>CBFHHG010000048.1:0-14992 GCA_965655585.1 Candidatus Arcticimaribacter sp.
CTTTTAAAATCAGTGAGGAATAGGTTATGGAAAACACTTCACGATAATATAAAACCAGATTCTTATTTTAAAATTCGATCTGGAATTTTTGGCGGAGATCTAGATTTGGATATGAGTGAACTTGATAAGGTAGACAGCACAAATTTAAAGGCATTGCAAGAATTCGAAAAGAAAAAAAGCGAGAAGAAATTAGATAATCAAAAGAATTTTTCTAAATCTCAAAAAAAAGAGATTGCTTCATTATACTCGGAATTGTTTTTCACTAAAAATGCGGAGTTAAATTGTATCCAAAAGCCGAATCGATATGTTTTTTCGGAACCTGAGTTGACTTTTGAAGGAAGCGATTTGACTTATGTCATTAACTACAAACCCAAAGGGGGAGCGGATTTTGAAGGGACACTCTATATCAATGCTGAAGATTTTGCGGTTACCCGACTCGATTTCAACAATGTGAAATCGCTCTTTAAATTGAAGCTTTTTGGCGTTTCCTACAATGAAAATCTTAAATCTGGACGGATGATCTTTTCAAAAAATGCAAATAATAAATATGCTTTGTCTTATCTACAAATGACTTCGGGCACTGAAATAGGAGTAGACCGCCCACTGAAATTCATTGAAAAAAATAAATTCGTTAAAGGAAGAAGAAAACAAAATGAAATCTCTTTTCGTTTGGACTTAGCCATGCGTACAATAGATCGATATGAATTGCGTGTTTTCGATCATGAGTCTCTCACCGAAGAAGCTTTCCAAGCTATTGAAGAAACGAACGATGTATTACCCAAATATCACAAGGAATTCACAACTAATTTTTGGGAGGAATTTTAGAACGCTTCGACATTGTTCATTGCGTCCTTAATAAGTTTTTTTGAAAAGTGCTTTTTGAGTATATTATAACAAGTCAAATGTGTATTTTTGTGCCTTAATTTTATACTATGCAAAGAGACACTACTATTTTTGATTTGATTAAAGAAGAAGAAGCGCGTCAGTTGAATGGAATTGAGCTAATTGCTTCAGAAAATTTCACCAGTCCTGCCGTTATGGAAGCTACTGGATCCATTTTGACTAATAAATACGCAGAGGGATACCCTGGAAAGCGTTATTATGGTGGTTGCGAAGTAGTAGATAAAATTGAACAACTGGCCATCGATCGTGCTAAAGAACTCTTTGGTGCTGCTTACGCTAACGTCCAGCCTCACTCAGGTTCTCAAGCCAATACCGCAGTTTTTCACGCCTTTATTAAACCGGGAGATAAAATTCTCGGTTTTGATCTTTCGCATGGAGGACACCTAACCCATGGTTCGCCCGTTAACTTTTCTGGACGTTTATACGAAGCCCACTTTTATGGGGTGCAAGAGGAAACGGGTCGTTTGGACTATGCCAATATTCGCGCCATAGCCAAAAAAGTACAACCAAAAATGATCATCGCTGGGGCATCAGCCTACTCAAGAGACATTGACTTTGCTGAATTCCGTTCAATTGCAGATGAAGTAGGCGCCTTCTTGCTCGCCGACATCTCACACCCTTCGGGAATGATTGCTACCGGTATTTTAAGCGATCCAATGCCCCATTGCCACGTAGTTACCACCACAACACATAAAACTTTACGTGGACCACGCGGAGGTCTTATTTTAATGGGAAAAGATTTTGATAACCCTTTTGGAATAACCCTAAAAAACGGAACAGTTCGTAAAATGTCGCATCTATTAGACATGGCTGTTTTCCCAGGAAACCAAGGGGGGCCTTTAGAGCACGTTATCGCAGCCAAAGCCATTGCCTTTGGAGAATGTTTACAACCTTCGTTTAAAGACTATATGCAGCGTGTAAAGAAGAATGCAGCAGCAATGGCAGTAGCTTTTGTTTCTCGGGGTTACAAACTGATTTCTGAAGGTACAGACAATCATATGATGTTGATTGACCTCCGTAATAAAAACATTACGGGTAAGGATGCTGAACTTGCACTCGTAAAAGCAGAAATAACCACCAACAAGAATATGGTGCCTTTCGATGATAAATCGCCCTTTGTAACTTCAGGGATCCGTGTAGGAACCGCTGCAATTACCACCCGAGGACTTAGAGAAGCCGATATGGAAACCATTGTTGACCTTATAGACCGTGTACTCCAAGCTCCTGAAGACGAAGCTGGATTACAAGCGATTGGAAAAGAAGTAAACAGCTTAATGGCTGGACACGACTTGTTCAATTATTAGGAAATTAGTTAACCATTTAAAACCCCTTTATTCGGCAGAGTAAAGGGGTTTTTGTTTGAAACGTCTTTGTGAATGATTTCGTTGCCTATTTCATCAACTAATTTATCAACTACAAACGAATTAGAAAATCTACAATGGGTACTTATAGTTCAAATTGAGAAAAAAACTAAAGTACTCGATCAGAATGCTTTAAAATAAATTGGAGTTGTATAAAATTGGTTGTAAAACCTTTTAGTCAAACAAACGATGGATGGTCTCTGGAATCCGAAGCAGCTTCTGTGTGGTTGGGTCGAGATAACACCATTGGGTATTGCATTGGGCCACAAGAGTAGAAGAGTCGCCCAGGTAGAAACGAACCTTGCGCTCACTCATAAAGCCTTTTGTGATTTCTACATGGGTAAGGACGCGGAGACTGTCGCCCAGCTTGGCTTGGCGTTTGTATTCGATGTGGTGGGAGCGAACTACCCAAAGGCCAAAGGCTTCTGTTTTTTTTGCAATCAAGGATTGCCAGTGCGCCCCAGCAATATCCTGTACCCATTGAAGGTATTGGACATTGTTGACATGCTGTAGTTCGTCTAAGTGAGCTTCCGTAACCCGAATACTTTGTTCAAAGGGTTCCATTTATTTTTTATGTAGGGTTACTTCAAACAGCTTACTCCAATTTTTGCCGGTAACAAAAAAGGTTTTTCGCTCGGGATGATAGGCAATACCGTTGAGTACGTCTAGGCCTGGTATTTGTTCTACTTTATCCCGTAACCCCGCAAAATCGATGATCCCATCGACGGCACCGTTCCTGGGGTTGATGAGGACAACTACATCTTTTTGCCCCTGATAGGTATTGGCATAAAGAGTACCCATTGCCCATTCGAGTTCATTGATTTTGATTAAAATTTTTTTGTGGGTAGTTACTTCGATATAGGAAGTCTCTTTCTGTGTTGCTGCATCCAAGGTCCATATTTTCGACGTCCCATCCGACTTATACAGCACAGCACCGTCGTTGCACAAGCCCCAGCCTTCTTTGCTTTGATCGTAAGTGAAGCTGCGTTCCATCGCCATACTTTCAAGATCGTAGATAAAGCCGGTGTTTTCTTGCCAAGTTAGTTGTATGATTTTCCCATTGATGAGCGTTAGCCCTTCTCCGAAATAGGTAGCATCCAAATCAATTTGTTTTTCAATTGCCCCAGTTTTGTAGTTTACCCTCCTCAGGCTCGACTTGCCTTTGAGACCGGTACTTTCATACAAATGCTCTCCGTTAAATTCTAGCCCTTGGGTATAGGCTTGTTTGTCGTGCGGAAATTCGTTGACTAGGGTATAGGTATAGAGGCTGGGTGCTGTTTTGTTTAATAAACGCAGATGGGATGTTGTTCGGATTTCTTTTCCTTCAATAAAAACAGCAGCTTCCGTTGGAATATCGCCAAGCAAAGCATCTTCAGGAAAAACATAAGGAATTGGTATTTGTTTTCCTCTCAAAAAAAACTGAATGGAATCGTAAACAGTATTTTTCCTGTTTTGAATGGTCAAGTTAAGGGTGTCTCCTGTCACAAAAGTCTTTTGATTGGCTTTTATTTTAAATTTGGGAGCATTGTTTTCATCACCACAGCCTTTGAGGGCAATGATAGTCAGGAGCATAGTAATCCATTTCATAGATAATATTTTAGTTAAAAATAGTTTATGAAATTTAGACCACAAAATGATTGTCCAAAAAGAGTTTGCTCTGTATATTTGCATCGGGCAAGTTCTACACAACCAGCTCCTGTTGAATCCCCCAGGGCGGGAACGCAGCAAGGGTAGATGGTCGTAGCGGTGTGATGTAGGTCGCTTGCCCTTTTTTTCTTTACAAACGCTTATGAATCAAGTCGTATTAGTTACAGGCGCTTCTTCAGGTTTAGGAAAATCGATCGCTTTTCACTTATACAGTCTCGGTTATACCGTCTACGGCACAAGTAGAAACCCTAAACAATATTCCAACAAATTTCCTTTTACTTTAGTACAACTCGACGTTACCAAAAAAGACTCGATTGCTCAATTGGTTCAAACGATAGAAGAAAAAGAACAGCGCATTGATGTACTGATCAATAATGCTGGTGTTGGGATTACTGGCCCAGTTGAAGAAACTTCTTTGAATGCCATGCGTGCCAATTTTGAAACTAATTTTTTTGGGCCTTTGGCTATGATTCAAGCGATTCTTCCCATCATGCGAAAACATGCCGATGGAACCATCATCAACATAACCTCTATTGCGGGATCTATGGGGCTTCCTTTCCGAGGAGCTTATTCTGCGTCAAAAGGCGCCTTGAATATCATAACGGAGGCGCTGCGTATGGAAATTGCTGCTCAAGGAGTTCGAGTCTTGACATTAGCGCCAGGCGATTATGCAACGGATATTGCATCGAGGCGTTACCACGAGGCCGTAATAGATGATTCCCCTTATAAAACCTCTTATCAAGAAAGTCTGGACACTATGGACGTGCATGTAGATTCTGGAAATGATCCCATGGAAGTTGCAGTAAAAGTTGCTGCTTTACTTGCTAAGAAAAATCCTAAACCTCATTATGTCGTAGGCTCTTTTTTACAGAAATTTTCGATCACCCTCAAAAAGCTCCTTCCTCAAAAAGCGTACGAAAAACTCCTAAAGAATCATTATAAACTCTAATTTTGCATTAAACTCTAATTTATGAAATTTTTTATTGACACTGCCAACCTCGATCAAATCAAAGAAGCCGAAGCCCTTGGGGTCTTAGATGGTGTAACCACCAATCCATCGCTTATGGCTAAAGAAGGAATCACAGGACGTGATAATATTTTAAAGCATTATGTTGCTATTTGTGAGGCTGTTGAAGGTGACGTGTCTGCTGAAGTAATTGCAACCGACATTGAGGGAATGATCAGAGAAGGAGAGGAGCTCGCTTCTTTGCATCCACAGATTGTTGTAAAGATTCCCATGATTGAAGACGGAATCAAAGCCTTAAAATATTTTTCTGACCAAGGAATACGAACCAACTGTACTTTGATTTTTTCTGCTGGACAAGCCTTATTGGCTGCTAAGGCAGGCGCCTCATATGTTTCTCCATTTATCGGACGTTTAGACGATATTGCTACCGATGGTTTGAATTTGATTCAAGAGATTAGAGATATTTATGACAACTACGACTTTGGTACTGAAATTCTTGCTGCTTCTGTACGTCATACTATGCACATCATCGATTGCGCAAAAATTGGTGCTGATGTTATGACAGGGCCATTAAGTTCAATCAAAGGATTAATGAAACATCCCCTCACAGACAGTGGATTGGCTCAATTCTTAGCCGATTATCAAAAAGGAAACTAAACCTTTTTTATAACCCATTTAGGGTGCGCTGCTAGGACTTTTTCGTAGATAGGGCACCCTTTTTCATGCGCTCCTTCTAAGTAACCGTTGCCCATCAAAAACTCTTTGGTAATTTCTTTTCCTGTAAATTTAAAAATCCTTTTGAACAACTTTATCCACTCATCAACAGCGAGAGGGTGCTTCTCATTCAACCAATTTTCAAAAGAGCCGGCTGTTTTTTGTAGGGTAAGAATTTGGTTGGCATTGTGAATTATTGCGGTGATTTTGCCCCGCATCCTAATAATTCCAGAATTCCCTAATAGGGTTGTGATATCATCTTCTGTAAAAGCTGCAATTGCTTCTATATCAAAATTTGCATAGGCTTTACGAATCGAATCTTTTTTGTTTAAAATGGTATCCCATGACAAACCAGCCTGATTGATTTCGAGAATGAGACTCCCAAAGAGCTCGTTGTCGTTTGTAGCTTTAAAGCCGTATTCGGTGTCATGATAGACCTTGTGTAAATCAGATAACGTACCATTGACTGCCGAAGTACAATAGGAGTTTACTACGTCCATTAGGGGTTGTTTTTTTGTAGAATTTCTTTAAAATTTGGGGCGTAAAAGTTACCAAATCCTTCTAGAATTATTCCGTTTTCATCGATTACAATCCCTTTGTTTAGCAGCGTTAATACCCATTTATTACTGGCGTCTTCAAAATCTACAAAGGCATATTGATTCGAAGGATCAATTTCCATTACCTTCTGGTAATCCTGTACCAATTTATTATAGGGCTGAATGCAAATCCCAACATAGCGGTATCCTGGAAATTCTTCCTCATATCGCTTTACACGATCTTGAGTTTTTTTATAATGATTCATCTGGGTCTGCGACCAAAAGTAAATAACCGTTGATCTTCCTTTTAAAGCCGAAAGACTTGATGTTTTTTGAAAATTAGTATCCTCAAGTGTGATTTCGGGCAGGGCTTTGTTTATTTGCATTTTCTGCAACGATGCTTGAAGACTCATGATCTCAATTACATATTCTGGAGATGTATTAACCGTTATAAAATATTTTAAAAAGCGATCATGCTCCTTGAAGTTTTTGAAATTAATGAGTTCTTCGTATGCTACAGAACGGGCAAGATTGTTTCTTAGATCTTCGGTTGCTATCAATTTATCGATAATAGCTAAACGTCTAATGTTAAAGTCAGTACTGTTCTTAGCCTGAAAAAAGCTTTCCCCATCCAAGAGCGCTTCTTGGCTTAAAAAGTTCAGCATATACGTTATGTAAGGATCGAAGAAGGCTAAATCTCGTTCCCCATAATTCAGGTATTTTCTGAAATTGAAATAGGTGCTGTCTTGTTTTTTTATTTGCTCTTCCCCTCTAATTAGGGCGTAACGTTCTTTTCTGTTGGCATAAGGATATACATAAGCAGCCTGCGAAATAATCTTCGCTCTGGGCGTAAGTTGGTTTAAAGAATCAAAACGTATCCAATTGCTTTTCTTTTCTTCGAGTAAGGAATCGATTACTTTACCAAATTTAAAACTGTTTTGAGCGTATTGTGAGGATAAAAAACTGGTTTCGCGTTGCAGTGACAAATAGATTTCCATCAAGAAATTATTTTTGGCAGAACCCCGTCCCGAATAAACTAGAGAAGAGTCGAAATCGGTGGTGTTGGTTCTGAACCAGAGGCTATCGCCTTTTTCTAAGATCAAATTTTGACTTTCGGGAAAATGTTCGAATTTATAGATCCCGTATTGAAGAGAGTCATAGCTTTTTGAAAAACGATTTTTTTCGTCTAAAACAAGGGTATCCAGTAGTTTGTTGTTTTTGTAAAGCGATACTTTTTCGGAAGAAGGATTGATTATTTGACCACCAAAAAACACGCCATCTGGAGTAGCATCGGAAGTACAAGAGCAAATGCAAAACAATAAACCAATATAAAATCCCTTTTTCATTTATCCCCTCAGTTTACATTAACAAATAAACCACCAAATTTGATACCACAAGTTAAAAAAAATATTGATTACGCTATCTATTTGCTTACTTTTGCGCTATTAAAAAAATGATTTATGTTATCTGTTTCTAATCTTTCGGTTCAATTTGGTAAACGTGTTCTCTTCGATGATGTAAACGTCACTTTTTCGGGAGCAAATTGCTATGGAATTATCGGAGCCAATGGAGCAGGTAAATCAACTTTTTTAAAAATCATTTCAGGGCAACAAGAAGCCAATTCAGGGACGGTTCATTTAGAAGCCGGAAAACGCTTATCTGTTTTAGAACAGAACCACAATGCTTTTGATGATTATACGGTCTTAGATACGGTTCTGAGAGGCAATAAGGAGCTTTTTAAGGTAAAAGCAGAAATGGATGCCATCTATGCTAAAGAAGATTTTTCGGATGCAGATGGTGATCGAGTAGGAGCTTTGCAGGTTGTTTTTGAAGAAATGAACGGTTGGAATGCCGACAGTGAGGCAGCTACCTTGCTTTCGCACCTCGAAATTCCTCCTACGCTTCATTACAACATGATGGTTGATTTGGATGGAGTTCAAAAAGTTCGTGTTTTGCTAGCACAAGCCTTGTTTGGGAATCCTGATGTTTTGATCATGGATGAACCTACCAATGACTTGGATTATGAAACCATTGCGTGGCTGGAACAATTTCTTGCAAATTATGATCATACCGTAATTGTCGTTTCGCATGATCGACATTTCTTAGATGCTGTTTGTACTCATATTTCGGATATTGATTTTGGAAAAATAAACCATTTCTCTGGAAATTATACTTTTTGGTACGAATCAAGTCAATTAGCAGCACGTCAGCGTGCACAACAAAATAAAAAAGGAGAAGAGAAGAAGAAAGAGCTTCAAGAGTTTATAGCCCGATTTTCTGCAAACGTTGCAAAGTCTAAACAGGCAACTTCCCGTAAAAAGATGATTGAGAAACTGAATATAGAAGAAATTAAACCCTCTTCCAGACGCTATCCTGCCATCATATTTGAGCAAGATCGAGAAGCTGGAGATCAGATTCTTAACATAGAGAATCTTTCGTATGTCCAAGAGGGAGAAACTTTATTCAGCAAGGTTAATCTTAATCTTGGAAAGGCGGATAAAGTAGTAGTTTATTCGAAAGATTCGAGAGCTGTTACTGCTTTTTATGAAATCCTAAATGGAGAAAAAAAAGCTGCTACAGGCAAATTCCAGTGGGGAGTCACTACAGGGCAAGCCTATCTTCCCCTCGATCATGATTCTTATTTTGAGGATGGGGATCTCAATTTAGTAGATTGGTTACGTCAATTTGCGCAAACCGAAGAAGAACGAGAAGAAGTATATATCCGTGGTTTCTTGGGGAAAATGATTTTTAGTGGAGAAGAAGCATTGAAAAAATCTGATGTATTATCAGGAGGTGAAAAAGTTCGTTGCATGTTGTCGAAAATGATGATGAGTAGATCGAATGTACTTTTGATGGATGAGCCTACAAACCATTTGGATTTAGAATCTATTACTGCCTTGAACAATGCCCTTAAAAATTTCAAAGGAACCTTATTGTTTACTACACACGATCATGCCTTTGCTCAAACGGTTGGTACACGGATTGTTGAACTTACCCCCAAAGGGGTTATTGATCGTTTCATGACTTTTGATGAGTATATGACGGATCCAAAATTAAAAGAGATGCGACTGAAAATGTACGCCTAGCTAACAGTTAGATTATTAAGCCTGTTTTTTAGAATTCTTTTTTTGGAGAGCAAGAATAAAATACTACATTTGAGATGCCTTAAATTTTCATTTCAAATACTATACTTAAAGTATACACTTTAGTTTCTCAAAGAAACAAAATCCTTTTGCATTTTAATTTTTGGCAACATTCAATCGCAGCAAACCTTTGTGAATGGGCTTAATTGAACAAAAGAAAAGTTAACGATCAGCCAGAGATGTTGAGGGTGAATACGGAAAGTAGGTTTTGGGGTCTTTTCCCTCGAGAACATCTCTGGTTTCGTTAATTTATTTTTATGCAAAAGCGATGTAAATCAAGATCACTATTGCAGCAATGATAATTCCCATAGGCTTTACAAGTTTCCAAGGCGTAATATCTACTTGCTTTGTGTATTCTAGTTCAAATTCTTCTGCTCTGGGTTTAAAGTACCCTATCGCTAGCATCAACAGTACATTGAAAGAAAATAAAATGGCCATCACGTGTAAGTAATGTGGGTAAGTTCCTCCAGCTGCTTCCACTTCACCCTTGAGATAAAATTGACTGAAACAGTATAGAACAACACCCGAAAGCATGGCTACTTTTGCAGCAACTGCTGGTACTCTTTTGGTTAAATAACCCACAATGATAATGGTCAAAATCGGTATGCTGTAACACCCATTAACTTCTTGAAGGTATCCGAAGAGTCCATCGGGTGCATTGGCAATGGTGGGTGCAATAAGCATAGAAAATAAGGCCAATCCAATTCCAAAGGCTTTTCCAGCTTTTACAACTTCTTTTTCTGTTGCTTCTTTTTTGAAATATTGCTTGTAAATATCCAGTCCAAATAAGGTTACGGAACTGTTTAGTGCAGAATTAAAAGAACTTAAGATTGCTCCGAAGAGTACCGCGGCAAAAAAACCAACCAGAGATGCTGGTAATACTTTGGCAACCAACATTCCGTACGACTGATCTCCTTGAGATACATCGAGTTCATTTCCAAAAATATGGTAGGCAATAATTCCAGGAAGTACAACCATAATTGGTCCAAGGATTTTAACAAAACCAGCATATATAAGTCCTTTTTGACCTTCAACTAGGTTTTTTGCTCCAAGCGCCCGCTGAATAATTGCCTGATTAGTTCCCCAATAAAACAACTGAACTAGCATCATCCCAGTGAATAGAGTTGAAAAAGGGATAGCAGAATCTGAGTCACCCATTACTTTAAGTTTTTCAGGATTTGATGCAACCAAGGCTTCTATTCCGTGTAGTATACTTCCATCACCGATATACATCAGACCAAATATAGGCACAAGTGTACCACCGATTAAAAGCCCAACAGCATTTACAGTATCAGAAACTGCAACTGCTTTTAGACCTCCAAAAATCGCATACAAGGAACCTACCACTCCAATGGACCAAACGGTTATGGTTAATGCGGTCTCATCCGATACACCGAGTATGGTTGGAACGTCAAACATTCCGTTTAACGCTAGTGATCCAGAATATAATACGATTGGAAGTAACACCACCATATAGCCACTTAAAAACAAACCAGAAGTAATGGTTTTGGTCATGGTGTCGTATCTTTTTTCTAAAAACTGAGGTATGGTTGTGATTCCTCCTTTAAGATAACGAGGCAATAAAACTATAGCAGTAACGACCATGGTCAATGCTGCAAGCGTTTCCCACGCCATGACTAATATTCCTTCTTTATAAGCTGAACCATTAAGTCCAACTAATTGTTCTGTAGAGAGGTTGGTTAGTAGGAGGGAGCCAGCGATTACAACTCCTGTTAGGCTTCTGCCACCGAGGAAATATCCATCAGAGGATGACTCATCTGTGTTTCTTGTTGCTAAATAGGCTATAATACCTACTAGTGCAGTAAAGGCAATAAAAATAAAGAAATGCATAATTTGGTTTAAATGATTTGAGCATCCAATATAACCAAAGTATTTCTAAAGTGAATGCTAAGAATATGTTTTATTTTTGGGCCTCTACTATACGAATAGCTTGGTCTAGTTCGTCTTCATGAACAAACAATTCTTGTAGGCCAGGAGCGACCATTCCAAAACCAGCTAATCGAGCAGATTCTGAATCATCTTTGATTATTGCTATAATATTTTTTTCTTCCAAGGCATTTCTAAGTGCGAGAACATCAATAGCATTACCTGTAAAAATTTTAATGAAATCTGGGGATTGTTTCATCTCTAAAAAAGATTATGATTTATTGTATTTACTGTTCCAAATCGCAGGATTGAAGTTTTTTCCTAGTGCAAATCCATAAAAAATTACGATGGCCGCTATTCCTTTAAACATAAAAAAATAGGTCATCCAATAGACACCCCAGTCGTTTGCTTTCGAAAACAAGCCTACCGGGACCAATTGGGTTGCAAACCAACTGAGTAATAAAATCAGGACCGCTAAATTTAGAAGTGATTTAAAAGGCCACATCATGGCTTTTCTAAACGGATGCAAATCATTACCCCATTTATGAATTAGATAATAGTATCCATTGCCTATGGGAGCAAAAAGTAGTGGATCATCTGTGTTTTCTAATTTGAAAAGCTTGGAAGGTGCCATAATTTTATAATCCCCTAATCGGGTGTTATGAAGTGCATTGAGGCGGTTAATTTCATCAAAGGCAGCTTGTGGAATTTTATTTTTAAAATACTTCGAATCTAAAAAGCGAAGACGAAAATCAATACAAGTTTTTCGGATGTCATCAATATGAAAAACACGATCGCGTTCCAAATGATCAACCTCAAACTGATTGAATTTTTCTTTTGTGCTTGATTCATTCCAAACGATACCATCTCCTGCGAAAACTAGTTCAGAAGGGGTAGTGCTGGTTCGAATTAATTCTTCTTTAATGTTGGTGTTCGAGAAAAGGTTCAACTTCATAATCTTCGTCATTTATCAGGTCTAAATTAAACATTAATTTTAAAATCCAGATCAGAAATATAAAAATGAATGATCTTACTAACGCAAGCTTGCTCCAAAATTATCTTCAAATTCTTTTTGTAGTTTTTGCATGATACGATCTATGTTTTTGTCTGTCAGGGTTTTGTTTGGATCACAAAAATAAAAACTCATTCCATAGGATTTCTTTCCTTCTGGGAGATTTTTCCCTTCATAAACATCAAAAAGCGATACGCTTTCTAGGAGTTTTCGATCGGTCTTGTATGCAGCAGCTTCTAGATCTGCAAAGCGGATATCACGATCAATAAGCAAGGCAAAATCTCTTCTTGAAGTTGGAAATTTCGAAATCTCTTTGATGAAAATCTCTTTTTTGAAAGCATATTTATAAAGGGCATCCCAATTAAAATCAGCGTATAATACTTGTGCGTCTATGGAAAAGTTTTTGGTTATTTTTGACTGTACAATACCAAAGTCAACCAATATATTGTTGTGTAAGCTTAAGGAAAGACCTTCAGAAAATAAATCATTTGTGGTTGTTTCCTCCTTGATGGATGAAATTCCAAGCCGAGTCAATACATTCATTGCAATGGCTTTTAAATCAAAGAAACTGGATTTGGTAGATGGGCTGTTCCATAGCTCAGCATTTTTGTTTCCTGTGATGCAAACTCCAAGTCTTTTTGATTCTACGTATTTGTTTTCATGCTTACTGTACGTTTTTCCAAACTCATAAATATTCAAATCCTTTTGCTGACGATTGCTGTTGAATTGTACAACTTCTAACATCGAAAATAAGAGACTCAAGCGCATTTGCGATAAGTCTTGACCTAACGGATTTAGTAGGTTTACCTTTTCTAAACCATCTAATTGCTTACTTAAACTTGCATAGGATGGGTTTGTCAAGGAATTATTCATTACCTCAGAAAAGCCGTGTCCAATGAGGAGTTGTGCAGCAGTTTGTTCAACCTTGTGTGGGCTTTTTAAGTCAAAAGATGGAAAAGTAGTATTCAGGTTTGAGTTTACTTCAATGTTATTGTATCCGTATACTCGCAAAATCTCCTCAATCACGTCTGCCTCGCGGGTAACATCAACACGATAACGCGGAATGATCATTGCAAAACCATCCTCATTGACACTATAAACTTCAATTTCTAATGAGTTTAATATTTTAATTAAGGTGTCTTTAGGAATATCGCTCCCAATTACTTGATTGATTTTTGCATACCGTATAAAAAGATTCACTTTTTCGTCAAGTGGCTGTGCATGTTCTTGAATGTCACTACTGATTTTTCCTCCAGCAATTTCTTGAATTAAAATGGCTGCTGTTTTCAGGGCGTAAATCCCTATTTCTGGGTCAATTCCGCGCTCAAAACGAAAAGAAGCGTCGGTATTCAATCCATGCCTTTTGGCAGACTTGCGGATACTCACAGGGTTGAAATAGGCACTTTCGAGAAAGATAGTCGTGGTGCTTTCAGAAACTCCAGAATTTTCTCCTCCAAATACTCCCGCTAAGCACAAGGGCTTTTTGTCATCACAGATCATGAGATCGTCTTGATGAAGTTCCCGCTCAATTCCATCAAGAGTTGTGAACTTTGTTCCTGATGGCAGTGTTTTTACTCGAATTTTACCCTCAATTTTTTCTGCATCAAATGCATGTAGAGGCTGTCCTAAATCGTGAAGAATATAATTTGTTGCGTCTACAACATTATTCTTGGGAGCGATTCCAATGGCTTTCAATCGATTTTGTAGCCAGGTCGGTGATGGTTTTACTTCAATATCCGAGAGGGTCAACCCATAGTATTGAGAAGCACGTTCGGTATCATCAACTTCAACAGCAATTACATTGCTTGTATCTGTTATTTTAAAATTATCTGTGTGGGGTGTTTTCCATTCTGAACTTACCCCAATTTGGTTGCATCCCGCTTTTAAGTCTCGGGCAATGCCCATATGGCTCATAGCGTCCGATCGGTTGGGTGTCAATCCAATTTCAATTACGGTATCGGTTTCAATATCGAAAATTTCAGAGCAAGGAGTACCTGAAATTAAGGTTTCATCCAGTACCATAATGCCCGAATGTGATGTGCCAAGACCCAATTCGTCTTCTGCACAGATCATTCCTAAACTTACTTCGCCCCGTATTTTACTTTTTTTGATTTCAAAGGCCTTGCCCTCTGCATCGTAGAGGAGGGTACCGACAGTTGCTACAGGAACTTTCTGTCCCGTTGCAACGTTGGGTGCACCACAAACAATTTGTACCGATTCTTCTGCGCCAAGATCGACTTGGGTGATACGTAAACGATCTGCATTGGGATGTGGCTCACACGAAATCACTTCTCCAACAACAACACCTTTCAAACTTCCCTTGACAGATTCGAAAGCAGTAATCCCTTCAACTTCCAAGCCTAAATCTGTGAGTAATTCAAGTTGCTTCTCTAAGGGAAGGTCAATTGTTAGATATTGTTGGAGCCAATTATGGGAAACTTTCATACGTTTAAAATTTTTGTCATTGAGAATCGCAAAATGATCTGAATGGTGTATTGTTTTTTAATTCTCAATAAGCTACAAATATAAGCATCTGCGATCTAAAAAAAAGTACTAGCTAATGTAATTCCAAATGTTTTTGTGGGCAGTGATTTTTGAATAAGTAATTCGAACTGCTCTATGTGCTTTGTCTGTTAGTTCAGGGTCGTCTGTTATTATTTTTTTGGCATAGTAACGAGCAGTTTTAAGCAGCTCTTGGTCTCTTAAAAGGTCAGCAATTTTGAGTTCTAAAACACCGCTTTGTTGGGTTCCCATAAGGTCGCCAGGCCCTCTTAAGCGCAAATCAACTTCCGCTATTTCGAAACCATCATTTGTTTGCACCA
>CBFHHG010000049.1:0-14188 GCA_965655585.1 Candidatus Arcticimaribacter sp.
AACCCAAATTGGTCGAGTAACTTCGGGAACACAAGCCCCAAGCCTTGGAAAGGGTATTGGAATGGGGTATGTAACTGAGGAGTTTAGCGCAATTGGATCAAAAATTCAACTTCAAATTCGCAACAAAATGCTTCCAGCAACCGTTGTTTCTTTACCTTTTTATAAGGCTTAATCGATTTACATTTTGAAAAAAATACTAATTCTTGGTGGTAGTGGTTTTATAGGCAACTGTTTGTATAAAGAATTGTATCCTTACTTTAATCTTTTTGGAACCTATTGTAGTGCAAATCGTTTTTCGAAACAAAAGAACTTTTTTTATTACAACCTAGAAGATGACAGGGTGTTGACCGTTGTTAAAAAAGTAAAACCACAACTAATAATTTCCTGTTTAAGAGGCCCCTTCGAAGCCCAAGTTGCTTGTCATAAAGACCTAGTCGAGTACATCCAAAATTTCGATTGCCGCCTGATGTTTATTTCTTCGACCAATGTGTTTGATGCATTTGAGCATTATCCCTCTTATGAATTTGACAAAACTTTATCAGAAAGCCCCTATGGGCGCTTTAAAATAAAAATAGAAAACAGCTTATTGAGTTTAGCACCCAGTAAGTACGTCATTGCTCGCCTACCCATGGTGTTTGGAACCAATGCACCACGAACAAGAGAAATAGAAGCACAAGTTGCCTCGGGTACGCCTATTGAAGTTTTTCCAAACACCATTGTAAATGTAACCAGTGACCGAAAGTTAAGTCAGCAAATCCATTACATCATCAATCAGAAATTAACAGGCATTTTCCACCTCGGGAGTTCTGACTTGATTACCCATTTCGATTTCATCAAACGAATTGTTTCTAGAAGGAAGTTGGAGGGAGCCGTTTTTAAACAAATTTTCACAACCAATCAAATGCGTTATTTGGTTGCCCTCCCAAAAGAAAACAAGCTCCCACCCCATTTACATGTTTCCTATGAATCCATCTTAGAAGATTTATATTTACCCTAAAGGGGTTACTCAAAGCCCAATACTTTTTTATATTTGTAATCATACAAAAAAACTACGATGGGAAGAGCCTTTGAATTTAGAAAAGCAAGAAAAATGAAGCGTTGGTCAGCAATGGCCAAAACCTTTACTCGAATAGGAAAGGATATCGTAATTGCTGTAAAAGATGGTGGCCCCGATCCTGATAATAACGCACGCCTTCGCGCTGTAATTCAAAATGCTAAAGCGGCCAACATGCCGAAAGACAATGTTGAACGCGCCATCAAAAAAGCATCGGATAAAAATACAGAAAACTATAAAGAAGTTTTGTTTGAAGGATACGCTCCTTTTGGTATTGCTGTTTTAGTTGAAACTGCAACAGACAACAACAACAGAACGGTTGCCAACGTTAGAAGTTATTTCAACAAGGCCAACGGAAATATGGGAACATCGGGTTCTGTAGAATTCATGTTCGACCGTACCTGCAACTTTAGAATTAATCCTGAAAATATAGAGCCAGAAGAATTGGAGTTAGAATTCATTGACTTTGGTGTTGAAGAAGTATTTGCAGACGAAGATGGTATTTTACTGTATGGTCCTTTTGAACAATTTGGTGCGATTCAGAAAGAATTGGAACACCGCTCTTTCGAAATTTTATCTTCGGGTTTTGAACGAATTCCACAAACGCTGACAAAATTGAATCCAGAACAAGTGGAGGAAGTTGAAAAATTACTCGAAAAAATAGAGGAAGACGACGATGTGATGAATGTTTACCACAATTTAGACCTTACAGATTAAGAATTCCATTTTCAGGATTTTTACCCTTTATCCCTACAAAATAACTTTTCATAATTTTGTAATCTTTTTTAATATCGTCTGTTGGAGTAAATAATGGATAAAAATGTATGGTCCTTTTTGAATAATCGAACCCTACCAAAAGTATAGGAACTTGTGCTCCCTTAGCGATATAATAAAACCCTGTTTTCCATTCACTAACGGGCTTGCGTGTTCCTTCTGGAGCTATGGCTAAACGAAACGTTTTTCTCTGGTTATAGATCTTCACAATGCTTTCAACCACATTCTGATTCCCTTCTCTACTTAATGGAGCGCCACCCAAGCCTTTAAAAAACCAAGAAGTTAACGGATTGAATAATTCTTTTTTTCCCACATAATTAATCTCTTCTCTCAATACGCTTCTTATGAAGATGCCGACAAAGAAATCATAGTTACTCGTATGCGGGAAAACGGCAATTACAAACTTTGGAATTTTAGGGAAAGACCCAACAACCTTCCATTTCAGGATCTTAATTAATATTAAATTTGCAAAAAAGCGAAACATATTTCAGAACTTAGGTAGGGTTATTTAAAAAATGCTCGGCTTTTTTCAAATCTTCAGGAGTATCAATTCCAATGGCCGATTGATTAGTAACAACCATTTTCATTTTTTTTCCCTGCTCCAAATAGCGGATACACTCAATTTTTTCTGCTTGCTCCAAAGGAGTCATCTCTGAGGCACTAAAATGAAGTAAAGCTTCCCTTCTAAAAGCGTAAACTCCTAGGTGTTTGTAATAAATTTGAGGAAGATCAGTTGAACGATAATACGGAATAGGGCTTCTAGAAAAATAAAGTGCACAATTCTGTTGATCAACAATCACTTTTACATTATTGGGGTTTTCAATTTCTTCTTTTTCCCTGAGGAGAGTCATCAAAGAAGCTAGATCAATCTGTTGATCAACATCCTCTCTAAAAACCTTTAGGAGCGCTTTGAGGCTCGGTTGGTTCAAAAAAGGCTCATCGCCTTGAATATTGACTACAACATCAGCAGGGTGATTCAAAACTGCCTCAGCAATACGATCACTGCCACATTCATGTTCTTTTAAACTTCTAAAAACTAGCCCACCAAGTTTTTCGATTTCATTCTGAATGGCATCACTATCGGTCGCCACCAGGACTTCCGAAAACAAGCCGGTAGCAACTACGTTTTTATAAGTGTGTGCAATCAAAGTAGTATTCCCAAGTTTTTGCATCAGTTTTCCTGGAAAACGAGAAGCGTGGTAACGAGCTGGAATAACGGCAATTATTTTCATAGGGTGCTTGTGGATATCAAAAATACTAAGTGTTGACTTAATTATGGCTTCAGATCGTTATTATTTCTTGAAAAAGTCATCCTTAAACCCTACTAGATACAAATTAGTTTGAGCCCGAGTCAAAGCGGTATAAAGCCATCTAAAATAATTCAAATCGGGACCATCGGGTAAATAAGGTTGCTCGATAAAAACATTTTTCCATTGGCCTCCTTGCGACTTATGACAGGTGATAGCATAGGAGTATTTAACTTGCAACGCGTTAAAATAAGGATTGTTTTTTACTGCTAAAAAACGTTTGTACTTTGTACTGAGGTGTTGATAATCTTCTTGAACGGCTTGGTACAACTGATTTCCTTCTTCATAACTCAGGGATGGGCTTTCCGAACTTAGCGTATCCAACAAGAAGACCGTTTCAAAAGGTTTTTCGTCTGGATAATCAACCAACTGAACTTCAACTTTTGCGAATTTGAAGTCATACAATTCGTGATGACTGAAAATACGAAGTACTTTCACCAAATCTCCATTGGCAATAAAACCAGGTTCAGATTCTGGTTCCAACCAAAAATAATTATTTTTTACTACCATCAACTGATCACCGACAGACAAATCGGCTTCCAAAAATAAAATTCTCCCTCTTATTTGTTGGTTGTATAAATTGGCTCTTTTGTTTGAACGAACAATAAAAACAGTTTCTTCTAAGCCTCCATTTCGGAGTGCATCATCGAGCAATTCCAAAATTTCATTTCCGTCCTGTAAGCGTTGTACATCTCGAGCCACAGAAAGATCAAATGAAAATGAATCCAAATCCTCTTCGTCCATCTGTGTTCTAAGTTGTGTTGCATTTTCTAAAATACCCGAATCTTTTTGTTGACGAACAACTTCTTTCAACTCCCATTCGGTAACCGTTTTATTGAATTTATTTTCTAAGTATTCACCGTCCAATGCAGGGCTTATCGATAGGTGAACAGGAGGAAGCTGTGCTGGATCTCCAACCAAAAGCAACTTACAGTTGGTTCCCGCATCAACATACTGCATCAGGTCATCTAGTAGAGATCCGTTTTCAAATAGCTTAGCATTCTGTCGGTCATCACCAATCATAGATGCTTCATCTACAATAAAGAGCGTGTTTCTGTATTTATTGGGTTTTAACACAAACTGCACGCCTGAGCCTTTTTCTGTCTTGGTGAAATAAATTTGCTTGTGAATCGTAAATGCTTTTTTACCAGAATAATTTGCAATTACTTTTGCAGCACGACCTGTAGGAGCCATCAATACGGCTTTATAATTAGCCTCATGAAGGAGTTTTACAAGGTGCCCAATGAGTGTAGACTTTCCTGTTCCTGCATATCCTTTGAGCAAATACAAAACATTTTTATCGGCTGTATACAAAAAATCAACAATCGATTCCAACCAGAATTTTTGAGAATCAGTCGCATCAAAAGGGAATCTTTTACTCAGTAGTTTTTTAAATTCTGAAGAATCCATTTTTGATTATTAATTTTCGGGAAGATAATTCATTTCCTAAATACTTTCATGAATAAAAAAAAATTGTAGATTTGTTTTCAACAAAAATTAAAATAATGAAGATTGCATTACAAGCTGTACTTTGGGTTCTAATTGTATTTTTTAGCTACAAGATATATGATTCAATTAATGGACCTATAAATTTCAACAAAACTAAAAACGAGCGATACGCAGATGTAATTTCTCGTCTTAAGGAAATTAGAAAAGCTGAGATTGCTCATAAAGACGTTAAAGGTTATTACGCCGACAATTTCGATAGCTTAGTTAGTTTTATTGATAATGGTATTTTTACCTTGATTCAAAAACGCGACTCTTCTTACCTTGAATACGATAAAGTATATCGTATTGATATGTTAAAAGAAGTTATTGTTGTTGATACCCTTGGTTTCATCCCAGTTAAAGATTCCTTATTCCGCAACTCAACAGATTATGCAGATTTAAGAAAAGTACCAGTAGAGGGTATCGATGCAGAATTTTCGATCAAAGCAGATGTCATTGACAAGAATGGATATAGTGTTCCTGTATTTGAAGTTAAGGTTTCAAAAAACGTGATTTTACACGATCAGAATGAAGACTTGTTAAAACAAGAGAACGAAACATTTTCTGTTGACGGAGTAAATGGTCCAGATATTGTATTAGGCTCCTTGACAGACGTAAGCGAAAACGGTAACTGGCCTTCTTTATTTGATGGTCCTAAAAACTAACAAACATCAACCAAATGATTTATCCATCCTTGTACTCAGGGATGGATTTTCTTTTTGTACCCAAAAGAAATCCTGTTTCTATCGAGTAGAAGATTCAAACGCTATAGATCCCAAAGCAATCTCTGAATTTTTAGACCAAGAAGAATTGGTTTCTGAAACAGTGCATCTAATCCATTTAGAGGGGCTTTCGAGTATTGTTCCATTAGAATTGTTTGAAAAAGAAAATGCAGCGTTTTATTTATCCAAAGGAATAACCATAGAATCAAATCAACAGGTTGTTTTCGACCTGTTGGATACCTACAATCAGGTTGTAGTATATCCAAGAGATGAACAAAAATGGGCTGCCTTAAAAGAACTATTCCCTACTCTTAAAGCAAAACACGTCACCACTACCTTACTGGCTCCGTTGACAGATTTCTCGATGGGCACTCCCAAAAAGCAGCTCTTTGTTCACCTAAGAGAAGGGGCATTTGAGTTGTTTCTCTTTCAAGGGGCACAGCTTTTATTCTTCAATTCTTTTGAGCAACAACAGCTGGATGAATTTTTATACTATCTTTTTTTCATTACCGAACAGTTTTATTTAAAACCAGAGAATTTTAAATTAGCTTTCCTAGGAGAATATGATCATTTTGTAGAATACTACCAAGGGGTTCAAGAGTATCACAACGACCTTATTTTTCTGGATGCTCCCTCAGAAAATCATCAAACGAAACATCCTGTTCCGTTTTTAGAAAACAAAATAAGCTGATGCGGATTATTTCTGGCTCCTTAAAGGGGAGGCGAATTACAGCTCCCAAAAAGCTCCCCGTTCGTCCCACCACCGACCGCTCCAAAGAAGCCTTATTCAACATACTAAACAATTGGGTCGAATTTAGCGAAATTCGAGTATTGGATTTATTCTCTGGTACAGGCAACATCAGTTACGAATTTGGTTCTAGAGGTGTGAGCGATATTGTGGCGGTAGATCAAAACAAATACTGTACGCGTTTCATTGAAGAAACCAGCACTCATTTAGATTTGAATGTTGCTGTAGTTTGTAAAAATGTTTTTGAATACCTCAAAAAACCACACCAGAGTTTTGACGTAGTCTTTGCAGATCCTCCTTACGATCTTCCAGAAGAGGAGTTCTTAAAACTCGTTACACTAGTTTTTGAAGGCAGCTGGCTGAAGGAAGGTGGTCAACTTGTGGTAGAACATTCTAAACAATATAAATTAGATGAACACCCAAATTTTGAGTCCTCCCGGAATTATGGTAGCAATACGTTTAGTTTTTTTGAATAAAAAAAGCAGGCCATAAGCCGGATTCTGTCGAGTCTTATCATTTATCTAGGCTTTTGATTACTCAAAAGCTCAAACCGCCTACCCTTTTACATCGAGCGAGCCGCTCTCAAACGCAAATTTACTTGGCGTTGCACCGTATAGAGTTTACCTGGTTTCACTACAGCCTTACCTGTACATACTTTCTGCTGCACTTGTCCTATTCGCCGGGGCGAACGACGGGCGTTACCCGCTATACTGCTCTATGGTGTCCGGACTTTCCTCCCCTCATCTAGGATGAGCAGCGATAAGAGACCTGCTTGCGCAAAGGTACATATTATGTTAATAATTTAGATGTTATTTTGAAGCAGTATAGTCGAATATCCGTTTAGATTTTTTTACTTTTATGGGATATGGAACCCTTTGTAGTATCTGCTTTAAAATATCGTCCACAACAATTCAAAGATGTGGTTGGGCAATCGGCTATTACCGAGACGCTAAGCAATGCTATTGTGAAGAATCAGCTTCCACAGGCCTTACTTTTTTGTGGACCGAGGGGCGTAGGGAAAACAACTTGTGCTCGTATTTTAGCGAAGCAGATCAACAGCAAAGATCACGAAAACATAGACCCTAATCAGGATTTTGCTTTCAATATTTTCGAACTCGATGCGGCTTCAAACAATTCTGTTGACGACATACGAAGCCTCAACGATCAAGTTCGGATTCCACCACAAACGGGAACGCACAAAGTGTATATCATCGATGAAGTACACATGCTCTCTACTGCTGCCTTCAATGCGTTTTTAAAAACCTTAGAGGAACCTCCAAAACATGTAATCTTTATTTTAGCTACCACCGAAAAGCACAAAATAATACCCACCATACTCTCCCGTTGTCAAATCTTCGAATTCAAAAGGATTACGGCTAGCGATACCCAAAACTACTTGGCAGATTTAGCCAAAGAGCAAGGAATTACTTACGAAGATGAAGCCTTGCATTTGATTGCTCAAAAAGCAGACGGCGCCATGCGTGACGCCTTGTCAATTTTCGATCGAATGAGTAGTTTTTGTAATCAAAATTTGACTGCAGAAGCTGTTGCTGAAAATCTAAACATTCTAGACAAAGGTGCCTATTTAGAATTTACAGATCACCTCATAGCAAACAACATCCCCGACAGTTTAATACAATTCGACACCATTCTCCAAAAGGGAATAGAAGGGCATCAATTTGTGTCAGGACTTGCTTCTCATTTTAGAGATTTATTGATAAGTAAAAATCCAAAAACAATTCCTCTGCTCGAAATAAGTGAAAGCCTGCAACAAGCTTATGCAGATCAGGCAACAAAACTCAATTTAAGCCATCTGATGGATGCAATTGATTTGGCTCACAGTTGTGAACTGAATTTTAAAAACAGTAACAACAAGCGACTACACGTCGAATTGTGTATCATGCAGCTAGCCTCACTCCACTTCGATGGAGAAAAAAAAAAGGGCAACTAATCCCAACCCACAAACTTAATCCCTCCCAAACCAACACAGTAACTTCAACTCCAAAAGCTGAAGCACCAAAACCAAAAAAGGAACCACTAGAAACTGTTTCTGCTGAGCCACCGAAAGAAGTTCTTCCAAAACCCAAAATGACAATAAGCTCGCTTCAATCCAATCAAGTTTCGAGCTTGTCTCTTTCTAGTATCAAAAAGAAAAAGGATTGGGAACAGCAACAAAAACCAACAGAAGTAGTAAAAGACCTCCCCCTAGAAGTCTTTACAGAAGAACAACTCTTGGGCTTCTGGAATTCGTATCAAGAAATGAAGTTTAAAAAGGGAGACCAAAACATAGCCTCGCTTCTTAAAATAAGTAAGCCTGTTCTGGTCGACAATACAACAGTTCATTTCAACGTACCCTCAGATCTCAACAAGGTAGAACTTGAACGAGAATTCACAGCCTTTGTTCCTTACCTTAGATCGAGTTTAAAGAATTATGACATATCCGTAAAAGTTATTGTTGATGAACTAACGGAAAAGAATTTTATCTATACTCCAGAAGAAAAATATGAACGGTTAAAAGAAATCAATCCTGTTCTTGATTTACTGAAAAAGGAATTCGATTTGGATCTCTAGGTTTAAGTATTATACTTCTTATACATCATCTTAATCATCCCGTCTGCCAAGCCAATTTTAGGGACGAATACTTTGGTTGCACCACTCCATTTTAGTGCTTTAAGGTATATTTCTAATGCTGGTAAAATAACATCTGCACGATCTAGGTTTAGATTGTATTTTAAAACCCGCTGCTCATAGCTTAGTTTTTTCAAATCTTGGTAAAAGGTGTTGATCTTGATATAAGTAAGCGGCTTCCCTTCTTTAGTATTGGAAAGTTTAAAAACTTTGTTGATGTTTCCTCCCGACCCTAGGAGTGCGATATTTTCGATCCCAGCCGTATGGGTTTGTATCCATTTTTCTATTTCAATCCAGACTTTATCGCTGACCATGTTATTGAGCATTCGAACGGTGCCCGTTTTAAACGATTTAGAAACGATACGTTTTCCATTCTGAAGGACACTAAATTCTGAACTTCCACCACCAACATCGACATAAAGGTAATTTTGACTTTGACCGAAATTGTTTAAAATTGTAGTATTGGAAATAATTTCTGCCTCTTTACGTCCGTCAATAACTTCAATTTTAATTTTTGCTTTTTTCTTTACCAGAGCAACGAGTTCGTCCGCATTATTAGATTCTCGAAGAGCAGAAGTAGCGCAGGCCATATAATGTTTTACACCGTAGACTTTCATAATCAATTTAAAAGACTTCATGGCTTTTACAACCCGCTTCATGTTTTTATCTGATATCTCTCCAACGGTAAATGAATCTTGCCCTAAACGAATGGGCACACGAATCAATTCGCTTTTCATATAAACAGGGTGCTCTCCTACTTCTTGAACTACGTTTGTAATCAATATCCGAATTGCATTGGATCCAATATCAATTGCTGCTAATTTTTTTACTTTCATTACTTCAATAGGGCTTTATAGTATTCGTGCATTTCCCACTGGGATCGAAATGGTTTTCCTGTTGTTTTTTTGAATTTATTTTGGATCGACCCATTCAAAATCCGAGCCTTTACGTTGTCGTTCCAACTGATCATAAAGGTGTCTAATAATTGTTTTTGCAAATCTAAATCGTAGATTGGACAAGCAACTTCAACCCTGTTTTCAATATTACGGGTCATCAAATCTGCTGAAGAAATATACATCTTGGGTTCCCCTCCATTTTCAAAAATATAAACTCTGGGGTGTTCCAAGTATTTATCGACAATACTAATGACTTCGATCTGTTCGCTCATCCCCTTTACTCCGGGAATTAAGCAACAAACTCCCCGAACAATCATGTGAATTTCAACTCCTGCATTACTGGCTTCATAGAGCTTTTCAATAATTTTATTGTTCGTAATGCTGTTGAGTTTTAGTTTTATTTTCGCCGGCTTACCAAGAAGTGCATTATCAATTTCATTTTCAATCAATCGGTTCAGCACTGAAGCAGTGTAATGCGGAGAAACGATCAAGTGTTTGTAAGAATTAATCTTGTAGTTTACTTCAAAAAAACCAAACACCTTCCCAACATCTTTCAATACTTTTTGATGGGCAGTAAAGAGGGTGTAATCTGTGTAAATTTTAGCAGTACTTTCGTTGAAATTTCCTGAACTTATAAAACCATATCGCTTGAACTTTTTCCCTTCTTCTCGTTCTATTAAGCAGATCTTCGTATGTACTTTTAGTCCGGGAACGCCGAAAATAAGATGTACTCCTGCTGCTTCCAAACGTTCTGCAAAGATGATGTTGTTTTTCTCGTCAAAACGAGCCTGCAATTCGATTTGTACAGTAACTTTCTTTCCATTTTTAGCTGCATTGATCAGAGCACTCACAACCTGAGAGTTTTGAGACAAACGGTACAACGTTATTTTGATGGTTCTCACCTTAGGATCCAAGGCTGCCTCCCGTAAAAATTTGATGACATACGCAAAGTTGTGATAAGGTGCGTAAAGAAGAAAGTCTTTCTCAGCAATAGATTTAAGAATATTACCATCCAATCGCAAATCCTTAATCAGCATCGAAGGCACCGATGGATACATTAGGTCACTTCTGCCTAAACTTGGGAAATTCATATAATCTCTTCGATGATGGTATCTCCCACCAGGAATTAGGCTGTCGGTAGTTCCAATGCCAAGTTTTTTCATTATAAAACTCAGTGTATCTTTAGGAATGGTTTTATCATAGACCAAGCGAACTGGATCTCCAATCATACGATCTTTCACACTATTCATGATTTTTTCAACATAACTTTTACCTACATCTTCTTCTAAATCAAGTTCTGCATCACGGGTGATTTTGACCATATGCGCTTC
Organism: Candidatus Arcticimaribacter sp.; assembly: GCA_965655585.1. GTDB lineage: Bacteria > Bacteroidota > Bacteroidia > Flavobacteriales > Flavobacteriaceae > Arcticimaribacter. The sequence goes on from CBFHHG010000049.1 coordinate 10,949, forward strand.
AATCGAAGAATAATTGAACATGTTGAAAATCAAATGAAAATTATAGCGAATCAAATCATCCAATAACATTACATACTGCTTGTCTCCATGTTTTGGGAGGACAACAAAACGATCCAATTGTTTTGGTAACTCGATTAGAGCGTATAAAGGGGAAGACTCTCCTTGTTCGTCGACTTTAAGTGTTACTACCAAAAAAGCTTTGTTATCGCTTAAATCTTGTTCTTGATCGTGCAGGATCACAGTCACCAATGCTGGCCCAATCTTTTCAATGAAAAAGTTATTTAAAAATTGCTCTTGGTCTGGGCGAACTTCTTTTTCATTTAAAAAGATAATGTTCTCGTCTGCCATTTCATTTTCTATGTCCTGAAGAATATCCAAGCTTTCCCGCTGTTGATCAATAACAATTTGAGTTATTTCTTCTAGCAACTCAGAAGCTGCGATTCCTCCAAGCGCTTTCTTTCCAGTCAAAACAGATTGTGAAATACGTTTAACAGTAGCAAAACGGACTTGAAAAAACTCATCTAAATTATTAGAAAAAATTCCTAAGAAACGAAGTCGTTCAATTAGAGGAACGGTCTTTTCTGATGCTTCTTGAAGTACCCGAGCGTTAAAATCCAACCAGCTTATTTCGCGGTTGACGTATCGTTTAGATTGTATTTCTTTCATAAATTGGATAGCGATTTTCGAGAACCATGCAGGCATGTTCCTTGTTTAATTTCTGTCCAGCGGTTGGCTTCAAAGGTCAATTGTGCCCAACAAGCAGTACTGAGTTCCGGAACGTTATTACTGGATAATTCTTGGGTAACTTCAGAAAAAGCTGGATTATGACCTACAAGCAATAAATGATCATAAACATCATCGAGCCTTTTAATGTAGGTGATTAAATCGCTGGAACTGAACGTATACAGCGCTTCATCAATTTTAATTTTATTCATATCGTAGCCTAGGCTGTGTGCTAAAATAGTTGCTGTGTGTAGCGCTCGGTTTGCTGGACTAGACAGGATACACTGCGCAGCACTAAAAACAGCGTTCCAATGCATTGCAACCTGCTGAATCGCTTTTATACCAGAATTTGAAAGCGGCCGGTTACGATCCGAAACCGGACTGTTCCAACTGGACTTAGCATGTCTTAAAAATATCAGGTTCTTCATTTTAGGGGGCTAGACGTGTTGTTGTCCAGGTTTTTTTTTCATTCAAGGAAAACTCCATTCGATCGTGCAAACGGTTGGGTCTGCCTTGCCAAAATTCATAGCTTTGAGGTACCACTAAAAAACCACCCCAATAGTCAGGGCGTTTTATTTCTTCTTGCTCGTATTGCACTTGAAATTTCTGGAGACGGCTTTCTAAAAAAGTACGATCATCTATGGGCTGACTTTGAGGAGAAACAATGGCTCCAATTTGACTTCCAATCGGTCGGGAATAAAAATAAGCGTCCGAAGTTTCTTCCGAAACTTTTTGAGCGACACCTTTAATTATAATTTGACGTTCCATTGCAGGCCAGAAAAAAGTCAATCCGACTTTATTGTAAACTTCAATAGCTTGCCCTTTTTGACTTTTATAATTGGTATAAAAAACTAATCCCTCCGGGCTAAACTGTTTTAATAACACCACACGAGCCTTTGGAAATCCATCTGTGCCAAGGGTAGCAATACTCATTGCATTGGCCTCTTCTACTTCGGGATGAGCATCAGCAGCTGCAAACCAATCTTGAAATAACTCTGCAGGATGCTTTGTTTTTTTGTCATCGCCTAAAGCACCTTTTTCATAGGACTTACGTAAGTGTCCGATATCGTTCTTTTCCTTCATAACTGCAAGTTACAATAACCAAGAAAGAAATTTAAATTTTAAGCGTTGAAAGGGAGTAAAATTCCTATTTCCTCAGATAAAAAAGGAGGGCTATATTTCAAAAACCTTGTTGTCTTCAGCTAAATATACGTTTTGAAAAGACACTTGTGCTTCTTCGACAAATGCATTTAAATCGCCATAGCGGGTAGAATAATGTCCAAGAATTAGCCCACCAACCTGGGCTTTTGCTGCAATTTGTGCCGCTTGCCCTGCTGTACTGTGCTTGGTTTTTGCGGCTAAATCGAGGTGGTTTTTTAGAAAGGTAGATTCGTGATACAGCATCGTTGCATTGGCAATGATAGGAACAATGTCTTCTTTATAAGCCGTATCACTGCAAAAGGCATAGGATTTTGGTTGCTCAGGGTCTAAGGTTAATTCTACGTTTGAAATTAATTCACCCGCAGTATTCAAAAAATCTTTTCCAGCTTTTAGGTTTTCCATATCACAAACCTCAACACCATGTGCTTTAGCAGCTTCACTATTGATCTTGCGTGGACCGATTTTCTCTTCAAAAAAGTAGCCGTTCGTATAGACACGGTGATCCAGAGGAACAGTAGAAACTTTGACTTTCTCGTCCTCAAAAACAATTACTGATTCTGAACTATCCAATTCATGAAAGTAAAGGGCATAATCGGTCCAAGACTTAGCCAATTTAAGTTGGAGACTGATGATTTCTTTGATTCCTTTTGGCCCATATATGTGCAGATCAGCGTCTCTTCCCAGTAAACGAAACGTACTGATCAGTCCAATCAAACCATAAAAATGATCTCCATGCAGGTGGGAAATGAAAATATGCTGAATACGAGCAAATTTAACCCCCAACTTACGCAATTGCATTTGTGTACCCTCTCCACAGTCGATAAGCATCAAATGCCCTTTTAGTTCAAGTAATTGAGCGGTGGTCTGAGCGTTTTTACGGGGAGTTGCTGCATGACAGCCGATGATGGTTAATTGCATAAGTCTAAAATCCTAAGTCGCGTTGTATACGCTCCAATTCGATGAAGTCGTGTGCCTCTTCTAATGTTGGGACAACAACCCATGTTTCTGGAAGGTCTGTGTATTGTTTGGGTAAAGCAACGGTAACGCAGGAGTACTCATTATTTTGGAAGGCTGCTAGAACTGAGGCAAGTGTATCTTTGTATGCATTAAGATTTGGGAGTTGTAGCATGTCAAAAACAACATCAAGCTCCTGAGCCTCTTCGGTGTAATCCGAACAAAAAGCCTTGGGGTTTTTAATGTTTTCCTCGTCTAGTTGCAATACAAGTGTATTATTTTCTTTACTTAAAATCATTGGGCAGGAATCATTATTTTTGAGGCTAAAAGGTAGATCACGGCCATGCGAATTGCAACACCATTTTCTACTTGATCTAAAATGATGGCTTGTTTAGAATCAGC
>CBFHHG010000050.1:0-13389 GCA_965655585.1 Candidatus Arcticimaribacter sp.
ACTGGTTTTACCTATCGGTGAGTGTTGGTCATTATTGGGTACTTCCCCCATGTGTCAGGTGTAGTATCTCGGTAGATTAAGTATTTCTTAAAGTAATCTACAACTCAGTAGAACCATTGGTTCTACATATAAGTATTAGAAACTTTAGAAAACGTAAAGAAAAAGTGAGAAAAAATTAAGAAAATAACTTCTGCCAAATCTAACATAAGTTAGAACAAGATATGTTCCAAATGGAACAATATTTGTTCCAAATTTAATATATATAAAGTCCTATAATCTTGTTTATCAATGACTTATAAATTTGGTTATAGTACTGGAGGTACCACAAACCCTAACTTTTGAAAATCAATTAGTTAGGGTTTTTATTTTAATAGAATTTAGTACTCGAATCTCTTTGCTAACCATTTGTTATTCAGTGTTTTAGAGGGTACGGTTGTTCTTACTCATAATAAGGTGATGATTTTGGGTTACTATTACCAAAAAATGAGTTTGAAAAGAAACTCATAAATGTCATTCAAGAAGAGATAACGAAATTAGATAAAGGTTCTCAGAATAAATTTGTTCCTACAATTTTTTCATTATATTTAATTAAAAATAATTATGAGACTAATAAATAAAAGTTTAGTAGTTCTAATATTTTCAGTAATTACTTTAGGCTGTTCATCGGATGATGGTGGAGAGGAAATGGTTACACCAACTCCTCAAGAAACTTTTGGTAATTGGTCACCTGATTTTACAAATCAGACTTCTGACTTTACTCAAACCAAAACTGGATCTCAAGGAACTGAACAAACAAGAACAATTAATGTTACCTCTTCTTCGAGTACATCTTCTTCAACAGAAGAAATTTTAGATGAAGATATAAATGATGATGATGACTTATTTGAAGAAATTGAGGTTTTAGTAACTACATATACAGGTTCAGAAAACCTTGGTACCCATCAAATAACCTCATATGAAATTATAGAAGATAACGATATGGAGTTAAAAGTTGGAAATGATAGTTGGTCTTTATTGAATGGTCATATTATGGATTATGGTTATGATTTCAACTGTTCTGGTGAAGAAAGATACCACAATCTAGAACTAGTTTTGTATAGTGAGGGAAAGAGTCCTGACTCTGATGGATATACTACAGGAGATGGTGTTGAAATCAGTCTCTTTTTATACCCATCTGAATCAGAAATAGTTTCAGGAGATTATTCGAATTACTTAGAATTTTGGAATTCAAACTCAACCATTTTAGGTTCAACATTCGACAGTTACAATGAACTTAAAGAATTTCTAGGTGACTTAGATGTTGATTCCGAAGAAAGTTTTGAATCAAAATTTTGTCAAATAACTGAAACAAGTTTTTTTAGTTATGTTGAGTGGGGGGAATTTGAAAACAACTACAATCTTACAAGTGATGGAGATGAATTGGATATTTCAAATTCCAATTTAACTATTGAAATATCGGACAGTAATGTTTATACAATAAAACTTCAAGGATGTCTTACTAAAACTAATTTACCTATAAGTTTTTATTATAAAGGGTATCTAGGATATTATGACAAAACATATACCGAACCTGGGAATGGAAATAAATCCTCGTCAAAACCGAAAAAAACAAGTTTGTTTTTTAATAAATAGTCAGTTGTTCTTTTTCAATTCCTATTATTCTTATTAAAAACAACTTAAAGTACAAATATGTTCTTTTTAAGAACAACAACATTTTATAAATTATTGATTTATAATTGTTTAATGGTCTAGTTCGATTCCTGGAGGCACCACCATCCCTAACTACTAAAATTTTAATTAGTTAGGGTTTTTATTTTAATAGAATTTAGTACTCGAATCTCTTTGTTAACCATTTGTTATTCAGCGTTTGAGAAGATACAGTTGTTCTTACTCATAATAAGGTAATGATTTTGGGTTACTATTACCAAAAAATGAGTTTGAAAAGAAACTCATAAAAGTCATACAAGAAGAGATAACTAAGATAAACTACAACAAAACAATGCAATTGGAGTTTAAGAACTAATCTTGGCTGCGACACGTTTTAGGTTCAAAAGATGCAATTGAATACTTTAAGGAAGATCTGATTACTCTTTAAAATCAATCAAAGGATCTACCGGAGGTTTTTCTAACACCTGTTCTTCTAATTGCTCTACATTCCGAAGCTTGGAGAGCATCATTCTGGAGCGGGTTGTTACTAAGGTTTCAATTTCATTATTTGCTTCATTGAGTTTTTTCTGTGCTTTCTCAAGAACGCCCCCAAAGGTTGTAAATTCTTTTTTAACAGATGAAAGCACATTCCAAACCTCACTGCTTCGTTTCTGAATTGCAAGTGTTTTGAAGCCCATTTGCAGGCTATTCAGCATTGCTGCTAGAGTTGTGGGGCCTGTAATCACTATTTTATAGTCCCGTTGCAGGTCGGTTATTAAATTAGGTTGCCTTACAATTTCGGCAAAGAGGCCTTCGATAGGTAAAAACATAATCCCAAAATCGGTAGTATTTGGCGGATCGATATATTTACTAGAAATCTCTTTAGCGAAGCGTTTAACTGATTGTACCAAAGCTTTTATCGAAGCATCAATTGCACTAGCATCACCTGCGTCGTATGCAGTTTGAAGGCGGACGTAGTCTTCTTGAGGGAATTTAGCATCAATGGGCAGATAGACGGCTGAATCATTGGCATCCTTGCCAGGAAGTTTAATTGCAAATTCAACGAGAGCATCGGATCCCTTTTTGGTTTTAACATTAGATTCATATTGCTCTAGAGATAAAATTTGTTCCAAAATATTACCCAGCTGTATTTCTCCTAAAATACCTCGAGTCTTAACATTGCTCAAGACCTTCTTCAAGTCCCCTACTCCCGAGGCTAAATGCTGCATTTCTCCCAATCCCTTTTGTACTTGAAGTAATTGCTGGGTTACCGTTTCAAAAGATTTGCCCAAACGTTCTTCAAGGGTTTTATGGAGTTTTTCATCTACTGTTTCTCGCATTTTCTCCAAGCGGATCTCTGTAGTTTTTACCAACTCTTCTTGATTCTGGTTCATTTGATCGAACTTCTGCCGTTGTAAGTCGTTGAACTCTTTAACGTTTTTAGAAAATGCATCTTGAAACTCTTTGAGGTTGATTTTCAATTCTCCTCGATTTTCTTTTGCAGTAACATTTAAGGTATCGTTTAATGAAACCAACTTCAGTTCCATTTTCTCCGTCAAACGCTCCAATCCTTGGGTGAGTTCTTGGCGGTTCTCTTTTAAACTCTTAGAAAACTCTTCTCGGTTGATTAGGAACTCATTTCGAATACTGTTCTGAAGAACTTCGTTCAATTCAGAAGGTGCTTGTTGACCTGGTTTCTTTAGTATTAAATAAAGCACCCCCAAGAGAGAGGCCAATGCAGCTACAGTAGTTAAAATAAGCATATTAAAATTTATTGAAAATTAATGATTTATTTTATTAGTGGAAACAATTGAGAAAACTACTTATCAACCTTTGTGGCAAAAAGCATTTAAAATAAAAAAAGCCCTCCAAGTAATTGGAAAGCTCTTCACTGGTTTTCTACAAACCTCTTGCACTTTCGTGCAAGCAACACAACTTCTTTTCTCTGAAGCAGAGTATATTTTATACAAAGATAGGTATTTCCTTGGAACTTTAATTCCAAAACAAATTATTCATAAACTATTGTTATCATTTTAGCTACACAGGCCGGTTTTCGCACCCCTTTAATCTCGATGGTTACTTTCCAAATAATCTTGAGACTATTGAATTTTTGATCTTCAGCACTCTCGATATGGACAATGCCGCGCAAGAAAGAGCCCTCAGTTACAGGATGGGGGAAACGCACTTCTTCTAGTCCGTAATTATAGCCCATTTTAAGGGAGGAGACTTCGAGAACATCGGTTAAGAATTTTGGGATTAATGCAATAGATAAAAACCCGTGGGCTATGGTTGACTTATAAGGTGACTCTAGTTTGGCGCGTTCTTGATCGACATGGATCCATTGATAGTCTTTTGTCGCTGCTGCAAAATGATCGATCATTTTTTGCTCGACTTGTAACCAAGGTGAGGGTTCTAATGTGGTTCCTTGTAGGGTTTTAAACTCAGTAAAATCTTTTAAGATCATTGGGATTCTTCTTTAGGGTTTTTGATTTTAAATTATGTAATCATTCAAATTGCTTGAATATAAGATCATTCATTATATGGGCATGCATATCTATGTTTTCTTCCGTAAACGGCGATATCCCGTATTCGGTTTCTAATGTCTGAGCAAGAACAAAAAAGCTACTGGTTGCTCCAAACATAATGCTTACAAAATTAGCAACAGGAATGGCTTTAAATTCAGCTAAATCTTTACTTTCTGTAATGGGTTTGTGACTGAACCAAACTACAGGCATAAGCAAGTGTTGACTGACAAAATCGTATCGCCATGATTTTCTGCCCATTTCCTGAAGTAAAATTTTGTACATGGAAGGAAATTTTGCCATCAAGTGTAAATATTGTCTTGTAAACGCTTTTAGCAGCGCTATTCCACTCAAATCACGGTGTTCTTTTCTTACTTCTTCATAGCGCTCCATAATCTTTGCCGACAAATGAATGATGGACTGCTTCCAAAGGTCTTCTTTATTTTCAAAGTGGTAACTAATCAAGGGTGTGGTTACGCCAACCATGGCGGCAACTTCTTTGAGCTGGGCTCCTTCATAGCCATGCTCCGAAAAAACAACTAAAGCAGCTTCTAACAAAACTGTGGTATCTAGTTTTTCTGACGCGACGGGTCTCCCTCTTTTTCTTTTAACATTCAAACTACTCATAAAGAAATCATTGTAACTTATTTTATAAAAACATCTCGTATATGAAAATAATAAAATTAAATTGAAATTAAATTGAAATTAAATAAAATTTTCATCATTTTTGTAGTGTATACTTGGCACAGTTTTTTGTTACATGCTGCAAATTACTAGAAGTAAACAGAAAAAGAAACTTATTAAAGAAAATATATGAAAATCTTAGTTTGTATAAGCAACGTTCCAGACACCACATCAAAAATAAATTTTGTGGATTCGAATACAAAGTTCGACACCCAAGGGGTGCAATTCATCATCAACCCAAATGATGAGTTTGGTTTAACCCGCGCTCTGTGGTTTCAGCAAAAGCAACAAGCAGAGGTAACCGTTTTGACTGTTGGTGATGCCAGTTGCGAACCTACACTACGAAAATGCCTTGCTATTGGTGCTGATAAAGCAATTCGAGTTGATGCTGATCCTACTGATGGTTATTTTGTAGCCAAACAAATCGCTGCAGTTTGCGAAAAAGAATCCTATGATCTAATAATTGCCGGAAGAGAATCTATTGACCACAATGGCGCTATGGTTCCTGGTTTAGTTGCAGGGATGTTAGATTATGAATACATCACCAATTGTATTTCTTTAGAAATAGAAAATGATCAAGCAACAGCTGCTCGTGAAATCGACGGTGGAAAAGAAATTGTAAGCAGTGGGTTTCCACTAGTAATTGGAGCTCAAAAAGGTTTGGTTGAAGAGTCGGATCTGATCATACCCAATATGCGGGGCATTATGCAAGCGCGTAAAAAACCTCTAGAGGTTATGGCAGCTATAGATGCAGCAGCTGCTTCAACTGTTGTTTCTTTTGACAAACCAGCTCCAAAAGGAGAGGTTAAGTTGATTGACGCAGACGACATAGATACTTTAATCGATTTACTTCACAATGAAGCAAAAGTTATTTAACTCTTTTTAAAAACGAATTATGGCAGTAGTAATATACACAGAAACAGAAAATGGAAGTTTTAAAAAAGTTGCTTTCGAAATTGCATCTTACGGAAAAGCTTTAGCAGATCAAGTGGGACAAAAACTTGTTGCAGTTACCTTTAACCAAGAAGACGGGAGTGCACTTGGCGCTTATGGAGTTGACGAAGTGGTCAATATAACTGGAGCTTTCACCTCTAGTTTTTCTGCAAAAAAATACGCAGCTGCACTCGCTCAAGTTGCTTCGGAAAAAGAAGGTTCATTGGTAGTTGTAAGCTCAAGTGCGAACAGCAAATATCTAGCTCCTTTATTAGCTGTTAAATTATCAGCAGCATATACCTCCAATGTAGTAGCGCTTCCAGAAAGCACCGAACCTCTTACACTCAAAAGAACCTGTTACACCAGCAAAGCATTGAGTATTGTAAGCTCAACCCAGCCGAATAATATCATTGGATTGTCTAGTAATGCTTTTGGAATTATTGAAACACAAAGTAGCCCTTCACAAAGCAGCATAGCAGTAGAGGAAGCCTCAAGCTCTATGCAAGTTTCTGCAGTAGAAAAAGTTACCGGTGTAATTACCATAGCCGATGCCGATGTTGTAGTGTCGGGTGGACGTGGACTCAAAGGCCCAGAAAACTGGCACTTGATCGAAGATCTAGCCGCCACCCTCGGCGCAGCAACTGCATGTTCCAAACCTGTTTCTGACATGGGATGGAGACCCCACAGTGAACACGTTGGTCAAACTGGAAAGCCAGTAGCTTCTAATTTGTATATCGCCATTGGTGTTTCTGGAGCGATCCAGCATTTAGCTGGAATCAATTCGTCTAAAGTAAAAGTAGTCATCAACATTGACCCTGAAGCGCCATTTTTCAAAGCTGCAGACTATGGTGTTGTTGGAGATGCTTTTGACGTACTTCCAAAATTAATTGAAAAATTAAAAGCCTTTAAGGCGGCTTAAATTTTTAATACCAACATTTTCTTAAAAGGGCACTCCAAGAGTGCCTTTTTTAGTATTATAAAAATATCCATCAACAAGGGTGGCTGTAGATCGCTTTATTTCATTTACAACAAAAAGTACTCTTAATCCCAGCTATGTTTGGCAAAGCTGCCAATACCCCAGTCGAAAACTGATGGTAAACCTCAAGATCTTCAACTATTTTCAATAAAAGATCAATCGGCCAATGCCTCTTAGCTTCGAACCAATCGGAAGAGGAAAAAAAGGATGACAGAAGTCAGACCTTGCTCTGATTTACATAAAATTTCTGCAAAGCCAGCAAATGATTTGATCGATATTAGTATGTGTAAAACAGTTGCAGATCTAATTGCTGATCTCAAAACAGCTTTTAATGCAGTAAAAAGAACAAAAAATAATATCCTTATTTCTAGTAAAAACAACAGATACTATTTTCTACCTTTAAGCACGTAGTAAAAAGTGTTCAAGATCAGCAAACCATCGTTAAGATGTTACAAGCCTTTATTATACAAACCTTTATTAAATGTAGGAGCATTGTCTTAACCGCAGTAACATTATGTACTCATATTCTTATTGGTCAGACTTCGAACCCTCCCGTATTGAAAGCAGAAGGGGATCAAGCCTATTGTACACTTTCCGAACAGAATATCGTCACTGAATTTTCCATTGAAAACAATGGAGGTAGTGCAGTCACAGCAGTTTATATTCAAATTTCCCAAGGCTATGTACAAGGAGAAGATGTTTTACGCCTCAATGGAATACATGACATAAGCAGCAGTTGGAACGCAGCTGAAGCAAAACTAACCCTTCAAAGCGCTGCATCGGGAAGTGATTACAACGATCTTGTTAACGCTGTTAAAGATGTTGTTTTTTACAGCAATAATCCACTGCCAACTAATGACAAGTATTTTTCAATAACAATAGGAAGCGCCAACTTCCTTCCCTCTACGCAACATTACTACGAGTTCGTTCCAAGTTTAGGCATCCGGTGGTCGGACGCTAAAATAGCCGCAGAGAACAGGAATTATTTCGGAATACAAGGGTACTTAGCCACAATTTTATCCTCAGATGAAGCTGATATTTCAGGAAAACTGGCCACTGGAGTTGGCTGGATTGGAGGATCGGATCAGGAGACAGAAGGAACTTGGAAGTGGGTAACTGGGCCTGAAGCGGGTACTGTATTTTGGACGGGGCTTTCGAATGGAAGTTCGCCCAATTACGCCAATTGGAATACGAATGAACCTAACAACACAGGAGACGAAGACTATGCCCACATAACCGATCCCTCGGTTGGATTTGCTGGGTCATGGAACGATTTACCAAACAATGGATTAAGTTCTGGGCCTTTTCAAGCCAAAGGATATGTCGTAGAATATGGGGGCTCACCCGGAGATCCTGAACTCAATATTTCTGCAAGCACCCGCCTGATTATGCCTCGAATTATTTCTGTTGAAAATTCTGAAGCATGCCTTGGAACGCCACAAACACTTCACGTGAGTGCTACGGTGTCGGAAATAAATTGGTATAGTAGTGAAACTGGGAGTACCGTTCTATTTACGGGATCAGCAATTACCGTTCTCCCCAGCAACACCACAACTTACTGGATAGACCTCATCCCAACCGACTGCCCAAATGAAGTTCGAACTCCAGTGACTGCAACGGTACATCAATTCCCAATAATTCTCAATCGAAATCTGATTATAGAACAGTGCGATAATGACACTTTAAATGATGGAAAAACACGCTTTAACCTCAATGCCTTGGGGTCACTTATTTCTCAAAACTACCGCAATGAAACATTTGAATTTTACACCAACCCAAACTACGACATTACTTCTTTAATTTCAAATCCATCTACATACCAAAACACCGCTTTCGAAGAAGTTCTTTTTGTGAAAATAAGCTCTGCTTTTGGTTGTTCTGAAACTTCGTCATTGACAATTAAAGTTGGTGCCAGCCTTATAGATTCTGCATTTTTTATTCCTTTTGAGACCTGTGAAACAGAAATAAAATCCTATGAACCAGGAATCGAAGCTTGGGATCGTGATACGTTTGTAACCCTTGAAAATGCGCTAATAAACTCGGATTCAAAATTCACTTTACAAAGCATTCTAATCACATTTTATTCCAATCAAAATGATGCAGAACTCCGACAAAACGGGATTGTATTTGAAAATGAAAGCGACACCTATCTGATGGAAACTCCCTACCTACAAGACCTATGGGCAAGAGTAGACAACCTAGACCTCAACACCATCTCCTGTCTGGGGATTCAAAAAGTTGCAAGTCTGAAAGTAAACCAATTACCCGAATTCGAACGGGTAGACACCAACAGCATTGTATGCTTAAACCTTGATCCTATAGCACTAGAAGTTGCCTCTTCAGACAATCGGTCGTATCGATACAACTGGACTAAAGACGGCTTGGATTACCCATTAAACATTGCAGGAGAGGATGCGCAGGTCCTTGTTTACGAGGGAGGCACCTACGAAGTAAATGCAACAACTACAGATGGAACAGCTTGTTCGAAAAAGATACGTATGGTATTGGTTTCATCGGAGATAGCCACACTAACTCAAGAGGATTTAACCGTTATTGATCTAGAAGGGGATACGGGTTCTGTAGAAATTGATACGCTAAATTTAGGAGTAGGTGATTATGAATTTGCGCTTGACGACCCCCTTGGTCCCTACCAAGATGATCCTTATTTCGAGAACATACTCCCGGGGATTTACAAGGTTTATATACAAGACAAAAACGGTTGTGGAATAGCCGAAATAGAAACCTCCATTCTCGGTCATATGAAATTTTTTAGTCCAAATGGAGATGGAATTAATGATTTTTGGAAGATCCTTGGAGTAAGCGAAAATTTTCAGCCCAACAGCCGTGTCTATGTTTACGACCGTAACGGAAAACTTCTAATTGACCTAGACCCCTTAGGCGTTGGTTGGGATGGTACCTACAACGGATTTCAATTACCTCAAGACGATTATTGGTTTAGGGTGTTTTTTGACAATGGAAAAGAACGTATTGGACACTTTAGTTTATTAAGACCAGAATGATGACGGCAACACTAAAAAAGTCATTGCTTCTGGTTTTAGCCTTGGGTCAATTTATGGTCATAAGCGCCCAAGGCTTTGTACCCTTATTCAATGAATATTTAGCCGAGAATCTCTACGTGGTTCATCCGGCTATGGTAGGAGTTAACCTTAAAAATGCTCGAATCAATCTCGGAAGTCGACAACAATGGTTTAATGTTCCAAATGCCCCAGGAACCAATCTGCTTACAGCCGAATACAAAGCCACTAAAAACGTAAGTTTGGGCTTACAGCTCCTCAAGGGTCACAACGGCTATCATTCCAAAAACTCTAGCTACCTCACCTTCGGCTATCGAATTTATTTGAATGATGCCATATGGAATACCCGACGTTCATTCCCGACTAAAAACGACAACATAAAAGAATTCTCATTTGGAATCAGTGTAGGATCCATCAACTACAGCATCGATCAAAGTAGTTTTGATGCCCGAATTCCAGATCCGCTATTGAATGCCAACTCGAGTGGAACAGGCTATTTTACAATTGATGCTGGAGCTGCATACGTGTCTACGCATTTATCGGTACAGCTTTCGGCAAAGAACATCAATATATCCGACAGCCAAAGAAATAATCCAACTGAGGATGTGAACATAAATCCATCAAAGTTCAAGCACTTCTTAGCTTCACTTCAGTATGAAATTTACTTCAACAACGGTTGGAATTTAGAACCGTCATTTTTAGTACAGTTTTTAGAAAAAACAGAAGAGACCAGTATGGACTTAAACCTAAAAGTATATCGTTTGGTAAAAAATGGTCGCCTTTGGCTCGGTGTCTCATTTCGGCAAAATTTCATAACAATAGATACTCCTTCCCAGGCTAAAATTCCGAATCAAAACTACAAACACTTTACCCCAGTATTTGGAATGAATTATGATCGATATCTTTTCTCCTATCACTACACTTCCAACCTTGGAACTTTGAATTTAGGCACCTCGGGTCTCCACTACTTCTCACTTGGAATAAACCTCTTTTGAACTCAAGTCAATCTGAGTTAAGGTTAATTTAAACAGCAAGACTAACATTAAATTCTGAGGGGCTAACACCAGTTTCTTTTTTGAAATTTTTGAAAAAAGTAATCCTCGAATTAAAATTGCATTCTTGTGCTAATGATTCAATCGTTTTATGTTCAAGATAACCCGCTTTTAAAAGTCGTTGCGCCTTTAAAACTTTGATTAAATTAATGTAATCATTCCCTCGATACGTACAATGATAATTGAATAAATAGATTAAATGTGATTTGGGAACAGCTAATTGAGAAGACAAGAAATCGATTGAATAATTGTTTTCTTTTATCAGTTGATCATCCTCTTGTATTTTAATAAGCTTATAAATTAAGTCCGTAGAACTTTCTATTAGGGCTGTCTTAATATAGAGGTGTTTTTGCTCAACTGGTCTTGTGGGATTGAATTTCCAAATATCAAAACTAGACTCTTCCTGAACTATGCTTTTTAAAAGAATTATCCTTCCATATAGTATTATTGGATTTAAAAAGATATAGCCAAATAAGAAAAACCAAACCGCTGATGATACAACATAAAAGTCAATGAGCCAGTCGCGTGTTTCCAAGCCATAATATCCTTTCAATACAAAGCCTGTTATATAAATAAAAACAAAAGCGCTTATTAAAACATTAACCCAAACGTTGACCGATTTATCTTTTATTTGTGCATTTTTCTTAGAATTTATGAGCTCTCTAAAGGTTAGAAGTAAATATACACCTACCAGCGTAAAAGTGAACAAAGAATTTTGTTGATGTGATGTTTCAAATATGAAATTACTTATTACAACAAATGCAAGAGGTACAATAAAGTGTGGCAAATCATCTTGAAAGTTGTTTTTTTTGGTCAAAAGCCTACGTGTGTAAAGAAACATACAAGGGACCAGTAAAACAGAAAAAATTGCAGGATAATTATCTAATAAGGTCAGTTCAAGGCTGTTGAACGAGATGTAAAAGATGAATGCACGATGAGAAATTTGTTGCGCTATGATCAAAATTAGATACACGTTTACCCGAATATTTGTTCTACCGGAAAACAACATGATGAATATCAAAAGAGACCCAAGTAGGATATTAGAAACAAATAAAAGACTCGTGATCATGTTTCAAATATACGAAAAATGTTTCAAATATTATAAATGAATATAGTGAGTAATTATCTTGACCCATTCGGATGTTTCTTAATTAAGAAATGCGTTTCGTATTCTGTTAAGACTGGGTTTAATGATCCTAAATCAAGTAATTTTAGATTAAATAACTTTATTATATATAGTGATTCACAAAGTCAATATTTTAATTTCAAATGTTATATACTTCTAATTACTCATAACAATTTACTATGAATTTAAAGATTCTTCAATTTGTATTATTTACTATATTTTGGACAAACTTCGCTATTTGTCAAACAATAACCGTAACTAATTTAAACAGTTCAGGGTCTGGTTCACTCGAAAATGCAATAAATCAATATTCAAGTTCAGGAGGAACAATAGTATTTGCAAATAACTTAAGCGGAACGATTACAATTTCATCTGGATTTACTAACATAACATCAAATCTGACAATCACAGGTAATGGTAAAACCAATACCATAATCAGCGGTGGAGGAAGCTCCTCTAGAATGTTTAGCGTAAGTGGCAATGGTAATCTAACATTAAACTCAATGACTCTAAAGAATAATGGAAGTCCTGGAAGTAATGCAGGATCTATTTTTTATTTAAATAATGTTAATGGAGGTATTACCACAAATGATGTTTTAATAACCGAGTGTTCCAATACCATTTCCTTCATTTCAAATAAAGGAACACTAAACGTCAATAATTCTCAAATTGACAATAATGCAGGAAACTATCTTTTTAGATCTGATTGGGGAAATACACCCGAAGGATGTCCAATAAACGAATCTATATTTGCCAACAAAACTATAATTCAGAATTCTGACATCACCAATAACTCTGGTATTGTTTTCCGCACGGAACGATTCGTTAAAATCGATAACTGTAATATTGTAAATAACAGCAGTAACATTTTTGCCTACTTTAGAGGTGTTAATGCTTATAAAGTTTTAAGCTCTAACATTGAGAACACCGGAGGTTTTAGCTTTTCTAGTTGGATTCAATCAAATACAGATGGATGGCAAAACAAAATATTGTGTTCAGATCATTTTTCATTCAATGGGAATACTTTTGTGAACAGTGGTAACATTACTATTCCGGTGAACTATGGACCATCTTTTACGGTTGGTGATAATTCTTTTGACCGTGCAATATCAAACTATCTTTCATACGATTCTTCCAGCCCACCAACATTGTCCTCAAATAGTTTAGCGTCACCTCCATCGGACATCTCATTATCTTCTGCTTCAGTCGACGAAAATGTTTCAATAGGCACAACAGTGGGTGGTTTAACTACTACCGATGCTGGTAGCGGAGATACACACACCTATTCGCTCGTTTCGGGGACAGGAGATACCGATAATGCAAGTTTTTCCATCAGCGGAGCCAATCTATTAACCAATACTGCTCTGGATTATGAAACCAAAAGCAGTTACAACATCCGTGTGCAAACATCCGA
>CBFHHG010000051.1:0-13279 GCA_965655585.1 Candidatus Arcticimaribacter sp.
GTGGTTGGTGAAGTTGTTTACATACACTGCAGCGGTGTGTAATCCCATACGCTGTGTTGAGCTGATGTGATGAATATTCTCACCAATCGCTTTTGCTAACGTTGTAAGTGTTTCTCTATTTTGATCGCTATTCGCTTCAATGCAAATTGGTATGTTTTTAAAATCAACAGCCCTGTTTTTTGAAAATGTTTGAAGCGGGTAAAATACGCCATGATCAGTATGGTCCTTCAATACGTCTATCGAAACACTACCAGCGGTATGTGCTACAATTCCGTTTAAAGGTGCAAGCTTATTTGCCGTTATTGGAATTGCGTCGTCACTCAATGCGAGCAGGTATACATCTGCCTCCATCAAATCATCCAACTGATCGGTAACAGCAAGGGTGTCTCGATGAAGTTGTATATGCTCTAAGGAACGGTTATACCACTGAACAACATCCACTTCCTTGGTTTCACTAAAAACACGAAAGAGGTGAGTCCCTACATTTCCAGCTCCAAGAATAACAATTTTAATCATCGTATAAATGTAAAACAATATTTTCTTAATTTAGAAGTCCTAAATCGTAATAACCATGTTTTTATACTACAAACTACGCGCTACATTTCTGTCTCATTATTTGCTCGCAATAGCAGCTTCAATTATTATTCTGACTGGTGTTGGTTCTGCCAATATTATGTTTATCAGTTTGGGGGGTAACGATGGTTCTGCTATCCTCGAAATGATTTTGGTAACCTTGGCTTCTATGGCCTTCTTATCTGCAGCCTTAGCTCAATTGAAACCGGTGTATGTTTTTAACATCTTCTTTTGGGGGCTTTTGTTTCAACTAGTTTTTTTGATTTTAAAAACTTCGATTGGTTTCTAGCTTAGTTTTTTAAACGGAATATACTTTCATTTGAAGCAACACTGAAGAAAGAAATTAAGAAACGTGAAGATGTTTTTTTAGAAGATAAACGCTACACAAAAGTCAGAGTTGATCAGCTTTTAGGACCGGTTTTTAATGAACTAATAGACGATTGGTCAGCCCATATTGAGCGGCTTACCGATTTTTGGAAACGAATTTATTCTTTGTGAATAAATTCAAAGGAAACCCAATCCGAAAGCACCAATGCTAGATACAAATAACAACCAAACGATTGAAAGCGTGCATTTTGGCGTTTGGTTAACGTATTGGATGGAAACTCTTGAGACCCATTGTAGAGGGGAACGAGCTCCCTTAGCAAAGAACCGTTCCCGTACTATGGGTACGCATTTGTTTCTTAAAATCTTCGAAAATAGGTGGACTTAAATATTTTTGCTTTTACACTAGATTTATCTCTTTTAAAAGTACTATTTGAATTGCATCAAGTATCTTTGTAGCGAATTTGAGAATGACTTATGATGAAAGAAAAATTACTCACCTATTTAGCTTCTAATCGTTTAATGAGTGTACTCTTTATCGTTTTCCCTACAGCCATGGGAATCGGTACTTTTTTAGAAACATGGTATTCTACTGATGCTGCTAAAATATGGATTTACAACGCTTGGTGGTTTGAGTTGATCATGGTTTTATTTGTTTTCAGTTTTATAGGAAATATGTTCAAATACAAACTCTTCAGGAAAGAAAAATGGGCCGTATTATCTATCCACCTTTCATTTGTACTTATCCTTGTAGGAGCTTTCATTACCCGTTATATTGGTTACGAAGGGGTAATGCCCATTCAAGAAGGGGAGTCCACCAACATCTTTTTATCCGAAAAAACCTATTTAGACGTTTTAGTTGATGGTGAGTTTGATGGTCAAGCCTTACGAAAACCGATTACCGAAGAGCTTCTTTTGTCGGAGCATGTGGATCACGATTTTGTGATAAAAGATGATTTCAAAGGCCAAGATTTTTCTATCCATTTTGTAGATTATTTAGAAAATGCAACCGAAGGTTTGGTTTTGGATCCCGAGGGAGATCGCTACTTGAAAATTGTAGAAGCTAGCGACGGTAGTCGTCACGACCACTATTTGAAAGAAGGGGAAGTAGTTAATATTCACAACCTCTTATTTACTTTAAATAAACCCATCGATGGCGCTACCAACATTCAGGTCATCGACGGAGAATATTTTGTCAGCAGCCCATTCGAAGGGACTTTTATGCGGATGGCCGATCAGTTTGAAGGTAAGCTAATAAAAGACAGCATTCAGCCTTTACAGTTGCGTTCGCTCTACGCCTTACCTAATTTTCAATTTGTAATTCCTGAGCCCGTATTGCGAGGAACGTTTGATATTGTTAAAGCAGATGAAGAAGTAGCGGGTCAGCAAGACGCTTTGCGTTTGGAAATAAAAACAGCAAATACTACAGCATTAATTACCGTTTTAGGGGGTAAGGGAGTTACCAACGACCCTAAGAAAGTTGAGGTTGGTGGCTTAGAGTTTTATGTTAAATATGGATCTAAAACCTATGAGCTTCCCTTTAACATTCGATTAAAAGATTTTATTGCAGAACGTTATCCCGGTACAGAAAAAAGCTATTCTTCTTTTAAAAGTAAAGTTGTTATCGAAGCAAAAGAACCGTACGATTATGATATTTATATGAATCATGTATTGGATCAAGAGGGCTATCGCTTCTTTCAATCTTCTTTTACACCTGATGAGAAAGGAACGGTACTTTCTGTGAATCATGATTTTTGGGGTACTTGGGTTACTTATATTGGATATTTCATGTTGTATGCGAGTATGATGGGAATTTTCTTTATTGGAAAAACCCGTTTTAAGAATTTGGCAAAATCCTTGGATAAAATTAAACTACAAAAAAGTAAGTTGACGGTTCTCTTGTTGTTGAGCCTTTCGATGGGATGGTCACAAAGTATCGATCATCCAAGGACACAGGTTGATTTTGATTCGCTTGTAGTAGCGGATGCTTTTTCAAAAGAACAGGCAGCAAAGTTCGGATCACTGGTCATCCAAGATTTGGGTGGACGGATGAAACCCGCCAATACATTTTCTTCTGAATTGTTGAGGAAAGTCAGCAAATCCGATACCTACAAAGGATTGGATTCCAATCAGGTGTTACTTTCTATCCTCAATGCCCCCGTGGTTTGGTATAATATTCCCATCACTTATCTGAAAAGTGGAAACGACTCCATACGCGCCATCACTGGAGTAGAGGCTAAAGCTAAATATGCTTCCTTAGCTTCTTTTTTTGATGCTACTGGAGTTTATAAGCTTTCTTCCCAATTAGAAAGTGCCTATCGGGCTGCAATTCCAAATAAATTTCAAACTGATTTTATTGAGGTAGATAAGCGGGTGAATTTACTTTATTCTGCCTTAGAAGGAAAAGTACTTCGGATTTTTCCCATTCCTGAAGATGAAAACAATAAATGGGTTTCTTTTCCAGAAATCCAAGAAGCCAATTTTAAAGGGACAGATTCACTTTATGTCCGCAATGTTTTACCGCTATATTTCCAATCGTTACGAGTAGGAAAAGCAACTAATGATTTTAAGCAAGCCTCGGAATTATTAGAAAGTTTAACGGGTTTTCAAAAGCGATACGGAGCTGAGGTCATGCCTTCCGAAGATCGAATTGCGACTGAGATATTGTACAATAAATACGATATATTCAAAAAACTCTTCAGTTGGTATCTTTATGTTGGCTTGCTTTTCTTTATTATTCTTTTGGTGCAAATCTTCAAAGATTCCAAAGCCATACGTCTTAGCATCAGCTTTTTCAAAGCTTCCATTGTCTTCTTGTTTCTGTTGCACACAGCTGGGCTTATTGCCCGATGGTATATTTCGGGGCATGCACCCTGGAGTGATGCTTACGAATCTATGATATATGTAGCCTGGGCAACCATGTTTTTTGGCCTTGCATTTGGAAGAAAATCAAATCTTACCATGGCTGCAACTACCTTCGTAGCGGCAATGATTTTGATGATTGCTCATTGGAACTGGATGGATCCTGCGATTGCAAACTTACAGCCAGTATTGGATAGTTATTGGTTGATGATTCATGTTGCCGTTATTGTAGGGAGTTATGGGCCCTTTGCTCTGAGTATGATTATTGGTATTGTAGCCTTACTCCTCATTCTTTTGACAACAAAGAAGAACAAGGAACGCATGGCTTTGAATATAAAAGAATTGACCATCATCAACGAGCTTTCGCTTACGGTAGGATTGATTATGTTGACCATTGGAAATTTCTTAGGCGGTATGTGGGCCAACGAGAGTTGGGGTCGCTACTGGGGTTGGGATCCAAAAGAAACATGGGCATTAATCAGCATCATGATCTATGCCTTTGTAATTCATATGCGACTCATTCCCGCACTGAAAAGCCGCTGGATGTTTAATCTTTCAAGCATTGTTGCCTTTGGAAGTATTATGATGACCTATTTTGGGGTTAATTTTTACTTATCGGGCTTGCATTCTTATGCCAGTGGAGATAAAATTATCACTCCTGATTTTGTGTACTATGCCTTGGTCTTTGTTATTCTTTTGGGAGGGGCATCCTACTGGAGATTTAAGAAGATGTACCGATAGTTCAATTTATGGAAGCGAATCAGAAGAATCATTTCCTAGAATTACTCTTCGCAACTTTATTGATCAGTACCTCGGGTGTTCTGGGTAAGTACATCGCCTTGGATCCTCCTGTTATTATCTGGTGTCGTTCTTTTTTGGCAGTAATTGTACTTTATTTTTATTGCCGACATCAAAAATTAAACCTTAAGATTCTTTCTAGAAAACACCTGCCTACACTACTCTTGAGTGGTGTTTTTATGGCAGGACATTGGATTACCTATTTTTATGCCTTAAAACTCTCCAATGTAGCTTTAGGGATCCTGTCTTTGTACACCTTTCCAATCATCACCGCTCTATTGGAGCCTTTGTTTGTAAAATCAAAGCTGAGTATAATTCAGCTACTTCTAGGCATCCTCATTTTGTTAGGTGTTTATGTTTTAGTTCCTGAATTTGATTTAGAAAACGATCAGGTAAAAGGAGTTTTAGTAGGTGTTTTTTCTGCACTTCTTTATGCTTTGCGAACCCTTCTATTAAAGCAACATGTACAACGCTATGATGGAACGGTAATTATGTTTCATCAAATGTTTCTAGTAAGTGTTTTACTGCTTCCATTCCTGTTTTATATGGATTTGGAACCCATTCCGTCTCAGTTACCCTATTTGATTTTACTAGCAATCATTACCACTGCTATAGGGCATACCCTCTTTGTAAAAAGCTTACGCTTTTTTGAGGTAAGTACTGCCAGCATCATCAGTAGCTTGCAGCCTATTTTTGGGATTATTTTAGCATATGTATTCCTAAACGAGGTTCCAGCCACCAATGTTTATATGGGTGGAATCATTATTATTTTCTCTGTAATTATTGAAAGTTTACGAAATAAAAAAAACACCAATTGAGAATAAGATTTTTGATCTGTAGCCTCTTGTTTATTTCCTTAATTTCTTGCTACAGTAAAGATGTTGTTGTAGAAACTGACCAGAGTATTCTCGACAAACAACAGCGATTATGGGAATCGAAAGACATAGATTCGTATACCTTTACTCAGCGTATTAGTTGCTATTGTACTGAAGAATACAGAAAATCTAAAGAAGTGGTGGTAAGCGATGGGCTTGTTGTTTCCGTTGCAGGAGCTGCCTATGATGCCGACTTACACCAAGCGATTTTAACGGTAGATGCTGGTTTTGATTATGTTCGAAAAAGTTTGGAAAAAAAACCAGAAGCCTTTACTGTTTCGTATGATGCAGTCTATGGTTTCCCAACAAATTTTTATTTCGATTTTAGTTTTAGGATGGCAGACGAAGAAATTGGATACACCTTCACTGATTTTACGTCTCAAGAAAAAGAATAAAAGCGCTGTCTATTTAAAAGCAGAAATAAACGCATCTTCATCTTTACCTGCAACAACAAGTTCAATTGCCTTGTTTACAATTTCATCTGCATCTGAACTGAAACCAAGCCCAGTTACCAAACGTCTCAAAAGACTTTTTTCTCCTTCATCTGCAATGCTGTCTGCATACACCATTCGTGTGAGATCGTACAAGCGTTCCAGTCTGTTTTGATTTGTGGATGGTGGATTGATTTTGTACGTATCAGCATTTTGAAGAATGTTTTGATATTCCTCTTCTTCTACTTCAAGGTTGATCGCCGTGCGGTTTAAGAAGGCTTGTTCTTCATCAGTTATGATGCCATCGGACAATGCCACTCGGACAATTGCGGCAAAATGATCGCGATTTCTATTTTTAAAACCAGAAGAATAAATATCAGATATAGACATAGTGTAAATTTTGTTCAAATATAAAAAATAGCCCAAGGCTATCCTATTGGGATTTTACTTTTTTTAACTAAATATCAATCAGCAGAACTTTGCTCATAACAATACTGGAAATGAGCTTTTAGGGTCCTATTTGAAGTTCCTTTTTTCTTTTTTGACCATTTGTTAATATTCGATTGGTACATCGTTAAAAGCGCTTTTATTTCTGGATGAAGTTTTTCTTCTTCTATTAAACTCTTCACCTGGCTTATGAAGTGGAGTTGTAAAGCCCGTTCATAGGAATCGGGTTGTGCTCTACTTTTAAATAGCTGAGCATGGAGCGTACTTAAAAGCTCCTCAACGGTCAATGCTTTTCCCATAAGCGTTTGACTTGTAGACAACATTCGGTTCAGTTTTTTGACTGATAAAAACCTATTGAGTGCAGCGCGTTGAAGGTTTTGAATGGTTTTTAAATTCCCTTCGCTTTTAAAATTAGAAACCAATTGGGGATCCATCAACCAATTGGGCGTATTCCATAATTCGCGATTCAAAAAGTTTAATGCTGCTAGTTGTTTGGTTTTGGGCGTATTAACATAAGTAGTAACCCCTTTTTGATTGGTGTTGTGCAAAGTTTCATTCACACCTCCAACGATATTGTGCACATGATAGATATACCTTCGGTAAACACCGACCATTTCGCCATAAAGCTCTTCTAATTCATCATAATGATCTCCCTCATTTAAGGTCCATTGTGGAAGATTTTTAGCTACAATCTTAAGGTTTTTTAATCCATAGCCACTAGCCTTTATAGGATCGTCTCCTATATTTTCTGTTTGAGCGTTAGGATCGTTTCCTCGACCCCCAAACATGTACATTGGATCTAAAGACTTTGCATCTACAAATGCTTTTAAGGTTTTGGTTTCTTCTTCTAGACTTTTCAATCCGTAATGACGGTATCCCCATTCAATTGCATAAGCATCATAAGGTCCTAATTGGCGTACAAAACGAATGTTTTTGTCCCCAGGTTGTGCCACATAATTGTATCGTGCATAATCCATGATGGTTGTAGCAATACCCATTTTTTGGGTAAATGTACCTGAACGTAAAGAGTCAACTGGATAGGCTGCGCTTGCCTTCATGTTGTGGGGTAATCCCAAGGCATGACCGATTTCATGTGAAATAACCCTACGCATCATTTCTCCAATTTCTTTTTCGGGTGTATCGAGGGTTCTGGCCTTTGGATTTGCAGCTGCTGTTTCAAGTAAATACCGATTGCGGTAGGAGCGGAGGTGGTTGTGATACCAGATGATATCGCTTTCAATAATTTCGCCAGTTCTAGGATCAGAAACACTAGGACCTATAGCATTTCTTGTGGTCGATGCTACATACCGAACGGTAGAATAGCGGATATCTTCTGGACTAAAGTCTGGGTCCTCTTCTGCAGTAGGAGGCTCTTTGGCTTGTATGGCATTTTTAAAGCCGGCTTTTTCAAAGGCAGTATTCCAATCTTCAATCCCTTGTTTGAAATAGGGACGCCACTTAGTGGGTGTTGCTGGATCCAAATAATACACAATAGGTTTTATGGGTTCAGATAATTCTCCACGCTCATAAGCTTCTTTATCTTTTGGTTCTAACCGCCAACGACGAATAAGTTCTATTTCGTCAGCTTTCAACGCTTGCGAGCTGTAGTCTATCTTTTTTAGAGAAAACCAACCAACTCTTCGATCGCTGTATCGGACTTTCATTTGATCTTCGGGCAAGGCAATAAAGGAATGATTGATTTGAAAACTAAAGGTTTTACTTGGGTTTGCTCGTGGTGCCTTTGATGCGCTAAAGGTCAACGTATGGAGGATTTCTGTATTTTTTGGAAAACTTTTGGCACCATCAATAAGACTTCTTTTTTTGTCAGCACTCCCGATTTTATAATTTTCTTTTTGAGTTTTCCGAATGATATTGAATCCCGGTGAATCATTCATATAGTGATCACTTACATCAATTAAAAACCGGTTTTCTTCCTTGTTTTTTATGTCAAAGGCAGCTACAATAGGTTGAAAGTTATTCTCAGCTACACTCAGACTAATCGGGTCTTCTGCTGAAGCTACATTGCTGTAAGAAATTTGCTTCCAAATAATTTTCTTCCCTTTTTTTATAAAACGAATGACCTGCTGTGCTGTTTTAGAACCTGCATTCGTATAAGGCGAATAATTGGCTGGCAATTGTGCAATTCGAGTAACGACCAGCAAGTCTTTACCTAAAAGTGTACTGTCAATTTCGAAGTATAATTTATTTTCCTCATTCAAATAGGTGGTGATTAACCCTTTGTTTTGAGTCATTTTTTGAGTCAATGAATCGATACTTTTTGACGCTTTAGAATTACTTTCTTTCTTCTGTGCTTGAATTCCAAATGTACATAACAGCACAAGGATTAACATAGGTAGTTTCATGAGTTCAATTTTAGTAAAACTAAAAAAAAGCAGCTGAACAACGCTATAGTTAGGTCTAGAATATTGTGTTATTTATTCTTTTAGAGCTGAGAGCTCAAACCAACGTTCTGTTTTATCTTCTAATTCTTGTCCCAGTTTACCTAGTGTTTTGGAGAGTTCTTCAATGTCTTTTGGATTGAGTGCTTCAGTTGAGAACTGATTTTGAATTTCTACTTTCTTAGTTTCAATTTGATCTATTTCACGTTCCAGCTTTTTATACTCTTTTTGTTGTTCAAATGTCAAAGAAGCTTTTTTTGGACTTTCTTTCCATTCTTTTTTTACTTTTTTATCTGGTGGGGCTGTTGTCTTTTTTTCGACGACTTGAGAATCCTCGTATACACGATAATCGGAGTAATTCCCTGGAAAATCTTCGATTACACCTTCGCCTTTGAAGACAAACAAATGGTCTACGATTTTATCCATAAAATAACGATCATGGGATACAACCAGCAGACAACCCGGGAAATCGAGTAAAAAGCTTTCTAAAACATTAAGGGTTACAATATCCAAGTCGTTGGTTGGCTCATCGAGGATTAAGAAGTTTGGATTTTGTATTAAAACCGTACAGAGATACAGACGTTTGCGTTCTCCACCACTTAGTTTTTCGACAAAGTCGTATTGCTTTTTTCGATCGAATAAAAAGCGTTCAAGTAGTTGTTGTGCAGATATTTTACGCCCTTTTTTAAGAGGAATGAAATCTCCAAATTCACGGATCACATCAATTACTTTTTGCCCCTCTTTGACCTTGATTCCCTTCTGGGTATAGTAACCGAATTTTAGTGTTTCTCCCCAAACAATCTTGCCTGCATCGGGGCTGTCGTTTGATGTCAATAGATTCAGAAAGGTAGATTTTCCTGTTCCATTCTTTCCGATAATACCGATACGATCGTTACGCTGAAACATATAGTCGAATTGGTCTAAGATTAGCTTGTCGCCAAATGCTTTTTGCACTTTGTGCATTTCGATCATTTTACTACCCAAACGCTCCATGTTGATTTCCAATTGAACTTGGTGTTCATTTCTTCGCTGACCTGCTTTTTCTTTAATTTCCTTAAAATCTTCAATTCTAGATTTAGACTTGGTCGTTCGGGCTTTGGGTTGGCGACGCATCCAATCCAATTCTTTTTTGAAATGGAGCTTGGTTTTGTGTGCTTCTACCGACTCCTGCGCTAATCGGGCTTCTCTTTTTTCTAGGTAATAAGAGTAGTTTCCTTTGTAGGTGTATAGGTTGCCTTCGTCTAATTCTATAATTTCGTTACATACCCGTTCCAAGAAATACCGATCGTGGGTAACCATTAAAAGGGTGACCTTTTCTTTAGCAAAATATTCTTCTAGCCATTCAATCATCTCAAGGTCCAGATGGTTGGTAGGCTCATCTAAAATAATTAGCTCAGGTTGCATAAGCAGCGCATTGCAGAGAGCAATTCTCTTTTTTTGCCCCCCTGAAAGGCTTCCTACAACTGCACTTAAATCATTCAGTTTAAGTTTGAATAAAATCTGCTTGTACTGATTTTCAAAGTCCCACGCCTGATTTTGATCCATTGCTTCAAAGGCCTTTTGATAAGCTTCTTGATCGTCTGGATTTTCGAGAGCACGTTCATAGTTTGCAATGACCTCGAGGGTAGGGTTGTCGGCTTGTAAAATGCTTTCTTCAACGGTTAGTTTTGCATCCAGTTTTGGTTCCTGAGCCAAATAAGCAACTCGGGTGCCTTTTCTGTAAATCACATTTCCTTGATCTGGATCATCCTCTCCTGCAATGATGTTTAGAATTGAGGTTTTACCACTTCCGTTTTTTGCAATCAGAGCAATTTTCTGACCCTTATTTATCCCAAACGATAGTGGCTTAAAAATCACTTTTTCACCATACGATTTTGATATGCCTTCAACGGAGAGTAGATTCATAGGAGTTGGATTCTTTTAGTGTACAAAAATACACATTCATTAGTTGGTACATTCTTTATTTAAAACAATAATTATTTAAATGCAGATTCACCTGCTATAATTGAAAGAAACTACAATCAATGGACTGGATATCTCCGTTGATTACCCCAACGCAATAAATGATCTTAAGCGCTATTTAGGAGATCGTTTTGATTTAAATAGACACAACATTTAAATTGTTTTTAGAAAAAAGATATTTTTATTGTTAACTTTTTAATAAATAAGTTAATTAAAAATTAAATTATGTAGATTTGCTGAATTAATTTTTTTAAAACATGGACTATAGGTCAGGCTGCCCCATTTCAAATCTATTAGATCTTGTCGGTGACAAATGGTCACTAATCATTATCCGTGATTTCTTTTTAGAAAGAAACACTTTTAAGCAATTCATGGACTCTCCAGAAGGTATTGCAACTAATATTTTAACGGATCGTCTGAAGTCGTTAAAGTCAAAAGGTATTATTGATTTTGCTTTTGCTCCGAATAACAAGAAAACAAAATACTATTTCCTAACGGATATGGGTATTGACTTATATCCTCTTTTATACGAAATGTCAATGTGGAGTAAACGCAATCTTGACAAAGAATTTAACCAAATTGCTACGGATTGGTTTTCAGCCAACATCGACAAAGAGGATCATGAAGTAAAAGCAAAGTCAGTTGAGGAATACAAAGCAATTCGACAAGATTTGTTTAAACTAGTTCAAGTTTAGGCTTTCGCCTAAACCTGCAGTTTACTAGTCAAATTTTCACCTATTATTTATTTTTCTTAAGCCAATCCAAACATTGATCGAAGTCATCGAACAACTGATC
Organism: Candidatus Arcticimaribacter sp.; assembly: GCA_965655585.1. Lineage (GTDB taxonomy): Bacteria > Bacteroidota > Bacteroidia > Flavobacteriales > Flavobacteriaceae > Arcticimaribacter. The sequence goes on from CBFHHG010000051.1 coordinate 11,467, forward strand.
TTTAGAAACTAGATCAGGAATGATATCGATGCGTTCCATCATGTACTGGGGCTGCTTAGCGGCTCCAACCAACAGTACATTTTTGTCTTGCTGACGCAAACCTAAAATCACAGTTTCTAGTGCATATAGTCCCGACTGATCAATGTAAGGAACCTTATCGAGTCGAATCACTAAGGTAGTAGCGTCTTCTGGTATCTGTTTTGCAGTTTCTGTAAACTTGGAGGTTGATCCGAAGAATAAAGGCCCATCAATGTGTTTTATGAATACTTCTTGCTTCAGACCTTTGGGTAAGATTTTTTCATCTTCCCACGATTCCTCTTTTTTGAGGGCTACAATATTCAAGCTTTCACTGGTTAAATCTCCAATTTTTTTCATAAACATAAGAGAAGCGATTACCAAACCAATTCCCACAGCAAATACTAAATTCCAAACCGTTGAAAGAATCAGAACAACAATCAATATTAGAACTTCATCACGTGGCATGGCCGGAATAGCTTTTAGTCCTTTGTAATCCATTACACCAATTCCTACAGTAATTAAAATTCCTGCTAGCACAGCTGCTGGTATTTGCGAGGCAATTGGACCAAGTGCTAATAAGATAACAAGTAAAAGGAGTCCAGAAATCATTCCTGAAAGTCTTGTTTTACCTCCCGCATTAATATTTACTACGGTTCTGATGGTAGCTCCAGCTCCAGGTAAGCCCCCGAATATGGCTCCAATACTATTTCCAATTCCTTGACCAATAAGTTCCTTGTTGGGCTTGTGTATTGTTTTAGTCATATTGTCCGATACTACCGAAGTTAGCAGCGAATCGATAGCGCCAAGGAATGCAAGGGTAATGGCTGTAAAGATGTAGGTGCTTAGCGTACCCATTCCAAGACTTCCGAAAAGGGATAAGTTTGGAATTGGTAAACCCGATGGGATTGCAGCAATGGGACGGTAATCTAAACCAAAGCCTATTGCAACACCAGATACTACAAAGAGTGCTACCAGCGTACTGGGCACTTTAGTTGTGATACGTTTGAATCCAAAGATGATTAAAATGGTGAAAAACGCCAAGAGGACCTCCAGATAATTTATATCACGGAATATTTTTGGTAAAGATTTTAGGGTACCAATAACCCCCGATGCATTTTTCCCAGCTAATGTTTTTGCTTCCGTTAATATATCGTCTTCCGATATTTTTTCTGCTCGATCGATGGTTGTTTTAAAATCTTCAAGAACAAGGATTCCCTCATTCATCTCATCCTTGAGAATATTTTCTAAAATAATCTCTTCGGCTTGAGGCTTGAATTGTGTAACGTAGTTCATATCTTCTTTGGGGTAATAACCAAAAGAAGGTGGAATTTGTGTAATTAGTATGATCACCCCAATAGCGGTCATAAAACCAGAGACTACAGGGTAGGGGATGTATCGTATATATTTACCAATTCCCAAAATACCAAGGGCAACTTGAAATAAACCTGCTAAAAAGAAAACGCCAAGAATCGTAGGGAGCGCCTTTTCAACATTTCCATCGAAATTCGAAATAATTTCTGCAATAAAAACCATACTTACCGCAGTCATTGGAGCTGTAGGTCCAGAAATCTGAGTGGCGGTACCTCCTAGCAATGCAGCGAAAAAGCTCAAGAAAATTGCTCCATAGAGACCGGCACTTGGTCCTAAGCCCGAACTTACACCAAAGGCTAGTGCAAGAGGTAAAGCAACAATACCAGCAGTTAGTCCACCGAATAAATCTCCGCGAATATGTTTAAAATCAAATTGTAGAATCTCTTTCATATTTTAAAAATTTGTAAATGCAAAGATTGTTTTT
>CBFHHG010000052.1:0-12936 GCA_965655585.1 Candidatus Arcticimaribacter sp.
ATTGGCATATCATCTTCAGTAAATCCAAAAACTTCTTTGAAATTAATAGAACTATTAAAGTAGCAAGCGGAAAGATTCGTTAATTCGTTAAAGGTCAAAGATTTGATATAAATGAGTGCTATGGGTTTAGGAGTAAAATACCAAATAAATAGTCAGTAGATAGGTCTACTAAAAAGTCTACTAAAAAAGAAACCAGCTCTGTAATGAGCTGGTTTTTAGTGACCTCGGCAAGATTCAAACTTGCAACCTCTTGAGCCGTAATCAAGTGCACTATTCAGTTATGCTACGAGGCCTTTTGTGGGGGCAAATATAATTGTTTTTTGAGAATTCAAAGTACTTTATTCAAAAGGATTTTATATTTACTTTCAATGATTTGAGGGAAGCTGTATCTTTGTCAAAATTTAAAATATGGCTTTCATTGCAATTGTGGTAGGCTTACTGCTTTTGATTAAAGGAGGAGACTGGTTATTAAAGTCTTCGGTTTCTCTTTCACTAAATTTATCTATTCCAAAAGCAGTAATTGGGATGACGGTAGTTTCCTTTGCAACCTCTGCACCCGAGCTTATTGTGAGTGTTCAATCTGCACTTGCAGGTTATTCAGACATTGCATTTGGAAATGTTGTTGGCTCTAACATCGCAAACTTGGCTTTTGTTCTTGCCGTTACAATTTTAATAACCCCCATCGCAGTGCCCAAAAGTTTTTTCAAAACCGATTGGCCCATGATGATGCTTGCTACCCTTCTTTTTATTGGTATGATTGCATTTGATGGCATGTTGTCTTCCGTTGAAGGCTTTATCATGGTGTTGATTTTAATTGCTTTTCTCTATTACCTTTTAAAAGGGCAAGGAGTTTCTGAAGTAACGGAAATAGCTTCAGAAGAGTTCGAAACATTAAACAGTCTTCAAACCATTCTATATCTAATAGCTGGTGGTTTTGCCTTGTGGCTGGGTTCAGAGACCTTGGTGAAGGGAGCAGTTTCTTTAGCATCACTAATGGGGGTTAGCGAACGGGTAATCAGTATATCCATCATTTCTGTGGGAACCAGTATTCCGGAGCTTTCGGCATCAATAATAGCGATCATCAGAAAGGAAAAAGCTATTTCTCTGGGGAACTTAATTGGCTCTAATGTTTTTAATATCCTAGCTGTAATGGGAATCACTTCGATGATTCAACCGATCAGTGTTCAAGATCCTAACCTCATTACAAACGATTTGGTTTGGATGTTTGCAATTTCCATGCTCGTACTTCTAATGGTTTTTATCCCGAGAGACAACCGCTTAAATCGCTTCAATGGTGTTGTGCTGCTTGGACTCTATCTTTATTTTATTTACGACATATTAGGGTAAAAAAAAACACCCTCATAAAGAGGATGTTTTTAATATTAAATAAGAAAATGTGGTCGAATTATACTTTTGCAGATTTAACTGTTTTGACAATACGAGCTGCAATTCTGTAAGGATCTCCGTTTGAAGCAGGTCTTCTGTCTTCTAACCATCCTTTCCATCCTTGTTCTACTGTAATAATTGGAATACGTATAGATGCTCCACGATCTGAAACTCCGTAACTGAAGTCTGTAATAGAAGCAGTTTCGTGTAATCCTGTTAAACGTTGGTCGTTAAACTCACCATAAACAGCGATGTGTTCTTTTGTTACTGGACGGAATGCTTCACAAATTGTTTCATAAACTTTTTGGTCTCCACAAGTTCTTAACGTAGTGTTCGAGAAGTTGGCATGCATACCCGATCCGTTCCAATCGCCTTTCACAGGTTTAGGGTGGTATTCTATATAGTAACCAAATTGTTCCGTAAGACGGTCTAGCAAGTAACGTGCAACCCAGATTTCATCTCCCGCTTTTTTTGCTCCTTTAGCAAACAATTGGAATTCCCATTGTCCACTTGCAACTTCTTGGTTGATTCCTTCGAAGTTCAGACCAGCATCGATACAAAGATCTGCATGCTCCTCTACGAAGTCTCTTCCATGTGTATTTCTTCCACCTACAGAACAGTAATACATTCCTTGTGGCCCAGGATATCCTCCTACAGGGAAACCAAGAGGTAATTGTGTTTCCGTATCCATAATGAAATATTCTTGTTCGAAACCGAACCAAAAATCATTGTCATCATCATTTATTGTTGCTCGAGCATTTGATTCATGAGCAGATCCATCTGCGTTTAAAACTTCAGTCATAACCAAGAATCCATTTCTACGAACGGGATCAGGATAAATTGCAACAGGCTTCAATAAACAATCTGAAGATCCTCCCTCAGCTTGCTTTGTAGAAGATCCATCAAAAGACCAAACTGGGCAGCTTTCTAATGTTCCATCAAAGTCATCGATTACTTTTGTTTTACTACGTAGATTGGAAGTTGGCTTATAACCATCTAACCAGATATACTCTAATTTTGATTTGCTCATAATTTTTATTTTTTAGCTTTAACGTTACAAATTTAATTTTTTTGGGTATAACCTCGTTTTTTATGGGGTATAAATCTTAACATACTTATTAACTTTTATCAATAACCCATTTTTCATGGGGGTAAATTTTGTTTAATGTAAAAAAAGAGGTTAAAAGACTTCAGATTTTAAAAAATAAATAACTTTGCATTAGTATTTTAAACAGCAAATTACATGAATTCTCTTCGATTTGAAGCCTTAAATAGTTTAGTGAAAAATAATACTCAGAATGAGCCTTTTGAGTCTGATTCTGAAGCACAATTTGCTCAGAATGTTTTCAATGATTTGGCGTTACAGCGTTCGCTCAATCAACAGGCATATGACGAAATTTCAAAAGCAATCTTCAAAGGCTCTAAAATCTCTAGAGCTTTAGCTGATCAGATTGCTGCTGCAATGAAGTCGTGGGCACGAGCCAAAGGTGCTACCCACTATACACATTGGTTTCAACCCCTTACGGGTACTACTGCCGAAAAACACGAATCTTTTTTCGATTTATCAGACAATTCTACAGCCATTGAACGGTTCGATGGAAGCCAATTGGTGCAACAAGATCCGGATGCTTCTAGTTTTCCAAGCGGTGGTATTCGAAACACCTTTGAAGCCCGAGGTTATTCCGCATGGGATCCAACTTCACCTGCTTTCATTTACGGTAAAACACTTTGTATTCCTACCATTTTTGTTTCCTATACAGGCGAAGCCTTAGATTATAAAACGCCTCTTTTGCGTTCTTCATCTGCCTTAGACAAAGCTGCAACAGATGTTGCCAAGTATTTTGATAAGAATACACAAAAAGTATATGCAACTTTAGGGTGGGAGCAAGAATACTTTCTAATCGATAGAAGCTTAGCTGCATCTCGTCCCGATCTAATGTTAACAGGTCGAACCTTGATGGGGCACGAATCTTCCAAAGGTCAACAACTGAATGATCATTATTTTGGTTCTATTCCCAGAAGAGCACTAGCTTTTATGCAAGAGCTGGAGTATCAAAGTTTGATGCTTGGAATTCCAGTAAAAACTAGACACAACGAAGTTGCGCCTGCACAATTTGAATTGGCACCAATTTTTGAAGAAGTTAATTTGTCGGTCGATCACAATGCCTTACTTCTCGATATCATGAGTAAAATTGCAGAACAGCATAATTTTATGGTTCTTTTGCACGAAAAACCTTTTACAGGGATCAACGGTTCCGGGAAACACAACAATTGGTCGTTAAAGACTAATACTGGCGTCAATCTTTTGAGTCCAGGTAAAACTCCAATGAACAATCTGCAGTTTCTTACCTTTTTCATCAATACGATCGTCGCGGTTCTCAACCATGAATCATTGCTTCGGGCGAGTATCGTATCGGCTAGTAATGAATTGCGCTTGGGTACTGATGAAGCACCGCTACCAATAATTTCGGTATTCATTGGAGAGCAATTGACAGCTGTACTTAATAATTTAGAACAGGTTTCTCAAGGGAAATTATCTCCCCAAGAGAAAACAGATTTAAAGTTGAATGTTATCGGTAAAATCCCAGAAATATTATTAGATAATACGGATCAAAACCGAACATCTCCTTTTGCTTTTACAGGAAATAAATTTGAGTTTAGAGCTGTTGGTTCCAAAACAAACTGTGCAAAACCCATGACGGTTTTGAATTCAATTGTGGCCGAACAGTTAATTACCTTTAAGAAAAAGGTAGATCAGCATCTGAAGAATCCCAAAATGAAAAAAGACGATGCAGTTTTCAATGAATTGCGCGATTCCATAAAATACATTCGAACCATTCTTTTTGAAGGTGATGGTTATAGCGAGGCCTGGATTAAGCAGGCTAAAAAAAGAGGCTTAAGCCCAACAACCTCCACACCCGAAGCGCTTCAGGCTTATGTTGCACCCCATAGTATTTCCATGTTTAACGCTTTGGGTGTGTTCAGCAAACGCGAATTGGAAGCCCGAGTACAAGTAGACTTAGAGCAGTACACCCACACACTTCAGATTGAAGGAAGAACACTTGGAGATATTGCTCGAAACCACATCATCCCTACAGCAATTCAATATCAAAATACATTAATTGACAATGTAAAAGGGCTTAAAGAAATTTATGGCGCTACCTACAAAACACACGCAAAAGAGCAGATGGTTTTGATTGAGCGTATTTCTGGGCATATAGCTCAAATCAATACGGGAGTGAATGATATGATTGAAGCGCGTAAAAAAGCAAATACAATTGAAGATACGGCAGCAAAAGCAAATGCATATCATGCGCAAGTAAAAGTTTACTTCGATTCTATTCGGTACCATTGCGACAAACTGGAGCTCTTGGTCGATAACTCCATTTGGCCATTAGCGAAATATAGAGAACTGCTTTTTTCACGATAAACAGGAAGTTTTGTTGTGAAAGATCGCTTGATTTAGGTTTAGGTAAAGGGAATAAAATGATGTATTTTTGTATTAAGATAAATTGAACCCAGTATGAGTGAATCGTCTAGTGATCGTTATCGTCTTCGTGGAGTTTCTGCACAAAAAGAAGACGTGCATAATGCCATAAAAAACATAAACAAAGGGCTGTTTCCAAAAGCCTTCTGTAAAATTGTGCCGGATCACTTAACCGGGAGTGAGGCTCATTGTATCGTTATGCATGCGGATGGTGCTGGGACAAAATCGTCACTAGCTTACGCCTACTGGAAAGAAACAGGAGATTTATCGGTGTGGAAAGGTATAGCTCAAGATGCGCTGATTATGAACATTGATGATCTGCTTTGTGTAGGTGCCTCCCAAGACATTTTACTTTCGTCTACCATTGGTAGAAACAAAAATAGAATCCCAGGAGAAGTTCTTGCTGCTATTATCAATGGAACCGAAGAGTTGATTGAAGAACTTAATGGCTATGGAGTTTCTATCCACAGTACCGGAGGTGAAACTGCAGACGTTGGCGATTTAGTGCAAACCATAATCGTAGATTCTACCGTTACAGCTCGTATGAAACGATCGGATGTTGTGGATAATGCCAATATACAAGCCGGAGATGTGATTGTTGGCTTAGCCTCTTTTGGACAAGCTAGTTATGAAAAAGAATACAATGGCGGTATGGGAAGTAACGGGCTTACTTCTGCTCGTCACGATGTTTTCAATTCAGCCTTAAAATCTAAATACCCAGAAACTTTTGATGCAAGCGTACCCGCAGACTTAATTTATTCAGGATCAAAAAACGTGACAGATGCTGTTGAGGGAAGTCCACTAAACGCAGGAAAATTGGTCCTTTCCCCAACAAGAACTTATGCACCTATAATCCAAAAAATAATGGATACAGTAGATAAAAAACAGCTCCACGGAATGGTACATTGTAGTGGGGGAGCCCAAACAAAAATTTTACATTTCATTGATAACCTACACGTAATTAAAGATAACCTATTCGAAACACCTCCTTTATTCAAAATGATTCGAGAAGAATCGGGAACCAGCTGGAAAGAAATGTATGAGGTTTTCAATATGGGCCATCGAATGGAACTATACGTTGCACCCGAGCTTGCTAGCGAAATTATTGCAATATCGGAATCCTTTAATGTGCCAGCTCAAATTGTTGGTAGTGTAGAGGCATCAGATAAAAAAGAGTTAACCATCAGCAGTTCCCATGGGACCTATCAGTACAGTTAAACTGCTTGGAATTTTTTTTGTTTTAACTATATTAACTTTAAATTCTACCACCATGAAAACATATTTCAAGAAGAAAAAATTAGAATTTATATCACTATTCAGTTTACTCCTGCTACTTAGTTGTGGGGGTGATGGTGGCGATGATGATTATGTTCAAACAACTGCACCAGAGCCAATTGCTACAGTTATTACTGCTGCCAACCTAGCAGTAGCTATTCCAGAAAATCCTGAAGCGAACGTTTCCCTTGGAATTGTTCAGGCTTCGGTCAATACCGGTTCGCTTCAGTACAGTTTAACTTCCCAAAGTGTGGCGGGCGCATTGGCTATAAACGCATCAACGGGTGCAGTTACGGTTGCAGATGCGACTCTTTTTGATTTTGAAACCGTGCAAAGCTTAACTGCAAATATTCGGATTACCTCGGGGAGCGTTACCGAAGATGTTACCGTTACTATAACCCTTAGTGATGTAGATGAAATTGATGCTGGTTATACAATTTGGACTGGTCCAACATTGACCTTTACAAAGAGTAATGGAGGCGATCCAACCCTTGCATCTCAACAAGATGCCATAACGGATAATGTGAAAATTACTCGAGGCAATAATGGAGGACAAATTTATAATATCGTAACAGAGAACGCCGCTAATAGTAGTGTTAGTCCTGCCGATACAGAATGGTCTTTGGGAACAGTTGATGATATTGAAAGCTTAACATTTCAGCCCTTTAGAACTGCAACAGGAGGTGCGCCAAAGAATGTAGTAGGACAAAATATGGTACTTCATTTGATAACCGACGATGTATATCTTTCCGTAAAGATAACTTCTTGGGCAATTAAAAAAGCAGGTGGATTTGCATACGAACGTTCAACTCCCAACTAAGTGAAAAATATAGTCGTATTTTTATTTGTTTGCTGCTCATGCACTGCAAGTCTTTTTGCACAACAATGGCATAGAGACTGGGATATTGCAAAGGTGGAAGCAGAGCAAGCCAACAAGAAAATAATTTTAGTTTTTTCTGGATCGGATTGGTGTATTCCGTGTATTAAGTTGGAAAATGAAATTTGGAAAAGCCCAACCTTTATCCAATATGCTCAAAAACATTATGTACTTTTTAGAGCTGATTTTCCAAAAAGAAAGAAAAACAAACTACCCGAAACAATTCAACAGTTGAATGACCGTTTGGCCTCAGAATACAACCCAAAGGGATATTTTCCCTTGGTTGTTGTTTTAGATTCGGACGGTGAAATCAAAGGGCAGTTGGGGTTTGAGAAAGTAACTCCTGAAGCTTATATTGCATTGATAGAACAATTGTAACGTGAAACTTAAATTACTTTTTGTTGTAAAAATAGTCTTGGGGATTTCATTTTTGAATGCACAAGAACTTTTTACGGAATCCTACACCCTTATGGGATCTGCTTTTGAGTTGACCGTTGTGGCTAGTGATAAAGCTGAGGCGCAAGAACATATCGCAGTGGCCAAGAATGAAATTGAACGTATAGAATTATTGATTTCTTCTTGGGATAGCAATTCTGAAACTTCTAGCATCAACCAAAATGCAGGAATTAAACCTGTTAAAGTATCAAAAGAACTTTGGGATTTAATCCATCGATCGCAACAAATTTCTAAGATCACTTCGGGTGCATTTGATCTTACTTTTGCGGCAGTAGATCGGATTTGGAAGTTCGACGGGCGTGATATCGAGATGCCTAATGCTGATTTAATTCTAGCATCAGTTTCAAAAATCGGATACAATCAAATACAATTGAATGAAAAAGAAGCAACAGTTTTTCTTCCTGAAAAAGGAATGAAAATTGGGTTTGGAGCTATTGGAAAGGGATACGCAGCTGACCGTGCGAAGCAATTGCTTATCGAGCGAGCTGTTGTCGGAGGAATTATCAATGCTTCTGGAGATATGAACACCTGGGGAACGCAACCCGATGGATCTCCATGGACCATTGGAATTATTAACCCAATGAATAAAGAAAAAGTGTTTTCATGGCTTTCTTTAGAGCATAATGCGGTAGTGACCTCGGGGAATTACGAAAAATTTGTTCGTATCGACGGTAAACGATACAGTCATATAATCGACCCAAGAACTGGAATTCCTTCCAATGGAATCATTAGTTGTACTATATTTGCTTCTAAGGCAGAACTTGCAGACGCTTTGGCAACTGCAACTTTTGTAATGGGGGTTGAGTCAGGATTATTTTTAATTGATCAACTACCCAATACAGAAGCAATTCTAATTGATGATGAAGGAGTTATTTATGCATCTAAAAACATTCAAATTGAAAAAAATTAAAAGCTTTTTGATACTTCTGCTTGTTCTTATTTCAAGCTCAAGTTGTGTTGCTGTAAAAAATTACAATAAAGTCTTTTTGAATGATCCTGATATGGTTCTCAAATCTCCTTTGGCAGAACGTTTTGAAACTACTTTTCATATTTATAGAGAAGCAGCTGCGGGCGCTAACGGAGGGAAAACAGGAGGTGGTTGTGGATGTAATTAAAAAAGCACTTTGTGTTGTTTTTGTGAGTTTTGGTCTTATTGCCTTTGCTCAGCAAGACAGTACTCAAGTTTACAAAAAGAAGGTATTGGAAACTCTTGAAATCGATCTTCTTTTGGGTTACTATGAGCAAGAGGGAACGCATGCCGCCGTTACAGGTGGAATTGGAAATGAAGATTTACAAAATATTGCCCCTTCCGTAGTTGTTCGTATCCCGTTGAATGAAGATGATGTGCTTACTGCTGATGTTGGAATATCGGCTTACACTTCCGCTAGTTCAAGTAATGGTAACCCATTCAATACCGCTGCTTCAAGTGGTTATGACGATGACGATGATGATGAACGATCTGGGAGTGGTAACGGCAATGGAGGTGGAAATGGTCCAAAAGGAACCCCCTGGGTAGCTTCATCGGGCGCATCTAGAAAAGATGTTTTAACTTCTATTAACGTTTCTTATGTGCATGCTACCGATGATCGAAATCGCTATTGGTCTTCTAATATCGGAACTTCATTTGAATACGATTATCAATCCTTTGGTTTTGGTGGTGGATTCACACAACTGTGGAACGAAAAAAATACAGAACTTAGTTTAAAAGCACAAGTGTATCTGGATCAGTGGAAACCGATTATTCCGACTGAAATTCACGAATTTGATTTGTTCGGTGTAAACTTCCTGACCAATAATCAAAGTTATTTTTCTGGAGTAAGTGTACTTGATGAAAACGGGAATAGTGTAGCAAGTTACCTTCCTTCAAATTATAGTCCCATTGATGATGTAAACAGAAACTCCTATGCGGTTTCGCTTGAGTTCTCTCAAGTTTTGAGTAAGCGTGCTCAATTCTCTTTATTCATGGACTTAGTCAAACAAAAAGGCTGGTTGGCGAATCCCCTTCAGCGGGTTTATTTTGCTGATCAAGCGAATTTTTATATTGGAAATTTTAGTAGCATAGCCAATTACGATGACCCATCCAATACCGATGTTTTTCACCTAGCCGATGATATTGAGCGTCTGCCTCGCAATCGATTTAAATATCCCTTTGGAGTGCGTTTGAACTATTATGTGAATGAATACCTCGTTGTTCGCTCTTATTTTAGAAGATACGCAGATGATTGGGGGATCCATTCGAATACCGTTCAACTAGAACTTCCGATTAAATTCAACCTCAATTGGAAGCTAACACCCAGTTATCGTTACTACGATCAGACAGCAGCAGATTATTTTGCTCCCTACGATCAGCATCTGTCTACTCAAGCTTTTTATACTTCCGATTACGATTTGTCAGCTTTTTCGAGCCATCAAATTGGAGGGGCGCTGGTTTATACGGATGTTCTGTCTGAATATAGCCTTGGGAAACTGTCTTTGAAAAACATTAGTCTACGATTTCAAAATTATCAAAGAAGTGACGGGCTTTCTGCTTTTAGCATCGCTACTGGCTTCAGTTTTGTTTTGGACTAATACACTTCTTTTTTATTTAAAAAGTAGTAATTTTACAGTATAGATTACCAACTTATGATCGAAAAACTACAAATCATTCAGCAGCGTTTTGATGAAGTCTCCGACTTGATTATTCAACCCGATATTATCTCGGATCAGAAGCAGTATGTACAGCTCAATAAAGAGTATAAAGATTTGAGAATTTTAACGGAAAAGGGTAATGAATACAAGGCATTGTTATCCAATATTGATGAAGCCGAAGAAATAATAAAAGAGGCATCCGATGCTGAGATGGTTGAGATGGCTAAGATGCAGATGGAAGAAGCAAAAGAGCAACTCCCTGCTTTAGAAGAGGATATTAAATTTCTTTTGATTCCAAAGGATCCAGAAGATTCTAAAAATGTTGTTGTCGAAATTCGTGCGGGAACGGGAGGAGATGAAGCAAGTATTTTTGCAGGAGATTTATACCGTATGTATTCTAAATTTTGTCAAGATAAGGGATGGAATGTTAGTTTGGTAGATAGTAGTGAAGGTACAGCTGGTGGTTTTAAAGAAATTATTTTTGAAGCTTCTGGAGATGATGTATACGGTGTTATGAAATTTGAATCGGGTGTACATCGTGTGCAACGCGTTCCCCAAACAGAAACTCAAGGAAGAGTTCATACATCTGCGGCAACGGTTATGGTTTTGCCCGAAGCCGAAGAATTTGATGTTGAAGTCAATATGAACGATGTTCGAGTAGATTATTTTTGTTCTTCAGGTCCCGGCGGACAATCGGTAAATACAACCTATTCTGCTGTTCGATTAACCCACGAGCCTACAGGAATTGTAGCCCAATGTCAAGATCAAAAGTCACAACACAAAAATAAAGATAAAGCCCTGAAAGTACTTCGTTCTCGTTTGTATGAAATGGAGCTGGCAAAAAAGCTTGCTGCAGATTCACAGAAAAGAAATTCTTTAGTTTCTTCCGGAGATCGTTCTGCAAAAATCAGAACCTACAACTATCCCCAAGGACGAGTAACGGACCACCGAATTGGTCTAACGCTTTACGATCTTCAAAACATCATCAATGGGGATGTACAAAAATTAATAGACGAATTACAATTATATCAAAACACCGAAAAGCTTAAGGAGGCTGGCGAAGTATTTTAATCCATGAGAATAGCAGCTTTAAAAGAACAAATACTTCTTAAGAAATCATTTCTATGTGTTGGTTTAGACGTTGATTTAGACAAGGTGCCCGAGCACATCAAAACAATGTCCGATCCTTTGTTTGAATTTTCAAAAGCCATTATTGACGCAACAGCTGCCTTTGCAGTAGCATACAAGCCCAACATTGCATTCTTTGAAACCTACGGGCCCGAGGGAATGACATCTTTGAAAAAGGTGATGGATTATCTCAATGAACACCACCCTGAAATTTTCACTATTGCAGATGCAAAACGTGGGGATATTGGAAACACTGCAACCCGATACGCAAAAGCCTATTATGAAACCTATAATTTTGATTCGATAACAGTTGCCCCTTATATGGGAAAAGATTCGGTTGAACCGTTTCTGAATTTTGACGAGAAATATGCTATCGTTTTGGCTTTGACTTCCAATGCAGGTTCATCTGATTTTCAGATGCAAGAAGTTGGAGGGCAAATGCTCTATGAAAAAGTAATTCAAACCAGTAAAGATTGGAAGGGTTCTGAACGTTTGATGTATGTAGTTGGAGCGACAAAAGCTTCAGCACTGTACACTATAAGAGCCTTAATACCGAATTCTTTTTTACTGATTCCTGGAGTTGGAGCGCAGGGAGGAAGCCTAAAAGCGGTAGCTGAAAATGGTCTTTCTAAGGATGTAGGTCTTTTGGTAAACTCATCTCGTGGAATTATTTATTCCTCGCAGGGAAAAGACTTTGCTGCCGCCGCAACTAGTGCAGCTCAAGATTTACAAACACAAATGCAGGCTATTCTAGAAAACAAAGGATTTATATAATGTTAAATTATACGCTTTATCGATCGAAGGATACGGCCCCATGGGTCACGTTCGTTCATGGAGCGGGTGGAAGTTCTTCAATATGGTTTAAGCAAATTCGGAGCTTTTCTAAGTTTTTTAATTTACTTCTTATCGATCTAAGGGGGCACGGTGCGTCTAAGACCTATTTAATGATGTCTGCAAAAGAAGCTTATACATTCAATGCCATAGCCGATGATATCATTGAGGTTTTAGATCATGAAAAGATAAAAAAATCTCATTTTATTGGAATTTCTTTAGGTACAATATTGATACGTCAGATTGCTGAAATGCAACCCAAACGCGTGGTGAGTATGACCATGGGGGGTGCAATTTTAAAGTTTAGTGTTCGTTCTCGAATTCTTATATTCTTGGGCAATATGACCAAGTCTATTGTCCCGTATATGTGGATATACAAGGTGTTTGCCATTATTATGATGCCCAATAGAAATCATAAAGAATCCCGACATGTATTCATTAGAGAGGCCAAAAAGTTATACCAAAAAGAATTTATACGTTGGTTTAAGCTTACTGGCGAAGTAATACCCTTACTCAAATTCTTTAGACAAGCTGAGGTTACAATTCCAACGCTTTATGTTATGGGCGCAGAAGATTATATGTTCTTGCCTTCCGTAAAAGAGGTTGTTAATCATCACCAACTTTCGCAACTACAAGTTATCCCTAATTGTGGACATGTAGTGAATGTTGAACAGCCTAATAAATTTAATGATTTGACCATTAATTTTATTAAGACATTCTAGCTCTTTAAGAAAAAACTACCGTTTTATTTTGATAGACCATCACTTTACGTGCAACATGAAGTTGAAGTGCTTTGGATAGAACAATACGTTCTAAATCCCTCCCTTTAGTAATGAAGTCATCGATGGAGTTTAGGTGTGATACATGG
>CBFHHG010000053.1:0-12911 GCA_965655585.1 Candidatus Arcticimaribacter sp.
ATTTAAAAATACTGTGGTGAAGCCAGAAAAAAAGAAAACAGAACCTGAAATGACGCTGCATAAAAATTCTGAGCACGCAGCTCCAATTAAAGAAATTATTTATGTTTATGAGGATGACAGCTTTAAGGTAATTCAACGAAAATCTTAGTACTTTTACCCAAAAATAGTATATGAAAATCTTTTTATCCTTGGGGGTATTATTATTGTGCTGCTCTTGTTATAATACAGAGCGAAATTGCGAACAGTTTCATCGGGGAACCTTCGAATTCAAAACCATCGTTGGAGATCAAATGATGCAATCAACTTTTGTACGCAATGCAAACTACGAGATTGAAACCTTTGAAGGCAAAATTGATTCTGCATCAATCCGTTGGATCAACCCTTGTGAATGCGTATTAACAAAACTCCGCCCAACCTCGAATCAGGATAAACGCCCATTAGCCATAAAAATTCTTACTACAAGTAAAAATCAATATGACTTTGAGTATGCTGTTGTAGGTGACACTAAAAACAAACAGCGCGGGACAGTAACTAAAATCAGTGACTAATTATGGAACACCTACTAACCTCAGAAGCTATTAGTGCCTTATTGACACTTACTTTTTTAGAAATTGTTTTAGGAATTGACAACCTGATTTTTATTTCAATCATTACACAAAAACTTTCCGTACAACATCAAAAATTGGCCACTAATATTGGTTTGTTTCTTGCTATGCTACTTCGGATTGTTTTACTTTTTGGAATAAGCGTCGTTATACAAATGCAAAGTTCTTGGCTAACTATAAATACATCTTGGTTGAAAACCAATATTAATGGTCAAGCTGTCATTCTTATCCTAGGAGGTCTTTTTTTACTATATAAAAGTACGCACGAGATTTTCGAAAAAGTGGAAGCTGAAACTACTCCAGAAAACACACCTCCCATTAAACTATCGCTATCGAAGGCAATCATTCAGATTACCTTACTCAATATTGTTTTCTCCTTTGATTCCATCTTAACAGCAGTGGGAATGACCAATGGAGTGCCCAATGCAATGACCATCATGGTTATTGCTATTGTTGCATCAGTAGGAATTATGATGGCCTTTGTAAAACCCGTTTCTGCTTTTATTGAAAAGCATCCTTCGCTTCAAATTTTGGGACTTTCTTTTTTAATACTAATCGGCTTTATGCTGATCACAGAAGGAGCTCACTTATCTGAAACCGTAATCTTCAGTAAAGAAGTTGGAACAATCCCCAAAGGGTATCTATACTTTGCAATCAGTTTTTCGCTTGGGATTGAATTTTTGAATATGAAGCTAAAAAGCAGAAAGAAAAACTAGAGTTCTAGTTTGATTTGTGATTCATCATCATTTGAATCTTTCAATTGATTTGGATCAACAACTTCTACATCATCAAGAGGCTCTTCCACAACTTCTTCATAAGGTAACGATTCAGCTAAAACAACCTCTTTAAGTTTATCTTGTGTGAGTTGATTCCCAAGAGCTTTAAATCCTTTAACACCAATGAATTCCTCAACAACAATACGTTTGTTGGGAAGTGGGTCGCCTCCCCGAGGCTTTGCAAAAATCAATTCAATTACTGGGCGCCATTCGGTAGATACAAAAAGTAATTTTGCATCCTCTTTGAGGAAATTATCCTCCTTGTTTTCATTTTCAATCAAAAAGCGTTTGATGAAATATCGCTCTTTTTCAGCATCAAAATACACAGCTGTTACAGGGCGATTTTCAACCCATCGCTCCATAATTGCTGGTGGCGCATCAAAATGTAAACTCAGGTCTGGAGTAACTGTTTTTGTATCTCCTTTGCTGTTTATAATCAAGAGTTTGTCATCACCACGGAAAGCTCCTAGAAGATCTCCGCGATCATCTACGTTCAGCTTCATAACGATGGGATCAAACCAAATACTTCTTGGTTTTAAAGTAGAAACACCTTTTTCTTTAAGTTCAACACGAAGAATATTATGCTTGGAAACAATATTTCCTTTAACACCTCTTCCCTTAATCTGAAGGTCAGCAAAATCAATTTCCCATTTCAATTTTTTAGCAGTACCTGTATTCCTTAAAATAATCGTAATAATTTCGGCTTCTCCATTGGGATTGGCAGTAAAATATAGTATTTGAGAGCCCGGCTTCCCTTGGGTAAGCGGATAGGCTTTATCGCGTGTAACACCAGTAACTGCAAAACGTTTGATGTACGAATTACCACCTTTTCCATCTCGATATATCAGGTTATATACCGTACGTTGATCTTTCTTTTTAAAGACGGCTGCATAGATGATGTCTTTCTCGATAAAAACTTTGCTATCAACTTTTACAACTTGCATCATACCGCTTCGAGTAAACACAATTACATCGTCAATATCTGCACAATCGCAAACATACTCGTCTTTCTTTAAGGAGGTTCCGATAAACCCTTCTTCTCTATTCACATAAAGCTTGAGATTTCGAACAACAACCTTGGCTGCATCTACATCATCAAAGGTTCGAATCTCCGACATACGGTCTTTGTCTTTCCCGTACGTTTTCTTAAGTTGGGTGAAATAATTAATTGCGTATTCAATAAGATTATCAAGGTAATTCTGAATTTCTTTTATTTCATTTTCCAGCGCATCAATACGTTGCTGTGCCTTGTCGATATCAAATTTTGAAATTCGCTTAATCTTAATTTCAGTCAAACGAACCAAATCATCTTCAACAACAGCACGCTTGAGTATTGAAGTAAACGGTTTTAAGCCTTCGTCAATTGCATTCAAAACGCCTTCCCAAGTCTCTTCTTCTTCAATAGCTCGATACACTTTATTTTCAATAAAAATTCGCTCTAAGGAAGCAAAGTGCCATTGATCCTGAAGCTCATCCAGTTTAACTTCCAGTTCCTTTTTCAAGGTCTGAACAGTGGAATCTGTTGAGATACGAAGCATATCAGACACACCAATAAAATGAGGTTTATGATCTATAATCACACAACCTAAGGGCGATATTGAGCTTTCACATGCTGTAAATGCATACAATGCATCTATGGTTTTATCGGGCGAAATTCCATTAGGTAAATGGATAAGAATTTCTACATTGGCAGCCGTATTATCTTCAATTTTACGCACTCGTATTTTTCCTTTTTCGTTTGCCTTCAGAATCGACTCGATTAAACTTGAAGTAGTTGTGCTGAAAGGAATTTCTGTAATGACTAGGGTATTTTTGTCTTGGGCGCTAATTTTTGCACGAACACGAACTTTACCGCCGCGAAGTCCGTCGTTATAATTCTGAACATCAATAATACCACCTGTTTGAAAATCAGGAACTAAAGTGAATTTTTTTCCTTTTAAATAAGCAATACTTGCTTGAATTAATTCATTGAAGTTATGCGGTAAAATTTTAGTTGATAAACCTACTGCAATACCTTCGGCACCTTGTGCAAGTAGTAAGGGGAATTTAACTGGAAGGTTAACCGGCTCTTTTTTACGACCGTCATAGGAAAGTTGCCAGTTGGTTACTTTGGGGCTAAAAACAACTTCCAAAGCAAATTTGGATAATCGTGCTTCAATGTATCGAGAGGCAGCTGCCCGATCACCAGTGAGTATATTCCCCCAATTACCTTGCATGTCGATCATCAAATCTTTTTGACCGATTTGTACCATGGCATCGGCTATACTCGCGTCACCGTGTGGGTGATACTGCATGGTGTGCCCGACAATATTAGCAACTTTATTGTATCGACCGTCATCTAAATCCTTCATTGAATGAAGAATTCGACGCTGAACAGGTTTTAGACCATCTGAAATTGCTGGAACTGCACGTTCTAAAATAACATAAGAAGCATAATCAAGGAACCAATCCTTGTACATACCAGTTACCTTAACTAGGCTATCGTTTCTTTGTGCTGCTGCACCACTATCCTCCTCGTAGAATTCTTTTTCTTCCATTTCTAGCTTTCCGATTCTGCTAAATCTAATTCTACTTTTAGATTATTAATGATAAATTCTTGTCGATCCGGGGTATTCTTCCCCATATAAAACTGAAGTAATTCTTCTATGGTTGTCGATTTGTCTAACATGATGGGGTCTAAACGAATATCGTCTCCAATAAAGTGTTTAAACTCATCCGGAGAAATTTCTCCCAGACCTTTGAATCGTGTAATTTCAGCTTTTCCTCTCAAGGTCTCAATGGCATCTAAACGTTCTTGTTCTGAATAACAATAAAAGGTTTGCTTTTTGTCTCGAACACGGTAGAGTGGTGTTTGTAGGATATACAAATGCCCTTCTTTAATTAATTCTGGGAAGAACTGCAAGAAAAAAGTAATTAACAGCAAGCGAATGTGCATACCATCGACATCTGCATCGGTAGCTATTACGATATTATTATACCGCAAATCAGCCAAGCTGTCTTCTATGTTGAGTGCGGCTTGTAGTAAGTTAAATTCTTCATTCTCATAAACAATTTTCTTTGTCATACCAAAAGTGTTCAAGGGCTTACCTCGCAAACTAAAAACGGCTTGTGTGTTCACGTCTCTTGACTTGGTAATCGACCCACTTGCAGAATCACCTTCCGTGATGAACACCGTGGAGTCGAGTCTTCTATCTTTCTTAAGATCACCTAAATGCACGCGACAATCTCGTAATTTTTTATTGTGTAAATTCGACTTTTTAGCACGATCACGCGCGAGTTTTCGGATACCCGATAACTCTTTGCGCTCTTTTTCAGCCTGCATTATTTTGCGTTGAATCTTCTCTGCAGTATCTGGGTTTTTATGTAGAAAATTATCCAGTTGTGTTCCCAAAAAGTCATGAATATACGAACGAACAGTAGGCATTTTTTCACCCATTTCGGTAGACCCCAATTTGGTTTTGGTTTGCGATTCGAAAACAGGTTCCAT
Source organism: Candidatus Arcticimaribacter sp. (assembly GCA_965655585.1). GTDB lineage: Bacteria > Bacteroidota > Bacteroidia > Flavobacteriales > Flavobacteriaceae > Arcticimaribacter. Next base: position 4,869 of record CBFHHG010000053.1, read on the forward strand.
AACCTTGATGCTTACAGCTGCAATTATGGATTTTCGAATATCTGAGGCGTCGTAATTTTTACCAAAAAATTCCCGTACCGTCTTGACTACTGCTTCTCTAAACGCCGCTAAGTGTGTTCCACCTTGGGTAGTGTTTTGACCGTTTACAAATGAATGGTATTCTTCGCTATACTGGGTTCTACTGTGTGTGAGGGCGACTTCAATATCATTACCGCGAAGATGAACGATGGGGTAAAGTAAATCCGATTCATTGATGATGTCTTCCAATAAATCCTTTAACCCGTTTTCTGAAAAATACTTTTCTCCATTAAAATCAATGGTCAATCCGGGATTGAGGTAAACATAGTATTTAATCATTTTCACAATGTATTCATTGCGATAACGATAGTTTTTAAAGATGGTCGTATCGGGAGTAAAAGTTACTTTGGTTCCCTTTCTTTTGGAACTTTCAAGCGGAGCGGCGTCTTCAATTAAATTTCCAGCTTCGAACGTTGCAAACTTAGAAAGGTTATCCCGGTTCGACTCGACTCTAAAAGCAGACGACAAAGCGTTTACTGCTTTTGTCCCTACTCCATTAAGTCCAACAGATTTTTTAAAGGCTCGGGAATCGTATTTACCCCCCGTATTCATTTTAGAAACTACATCTACTACTTTGCCCAATGGAATTCCACGCCCATAATCACGAACACTCACTTCTTGATCTTTAATCAAGATTTCGATGGTCTTCCCTGCGCCCATTACAAATTCATCAATACAGTTATCGAGAACTTCTTTAAGCAAGATATAAATCCCGTCGTCGGGAGAAGATCCATCGCCTAATTTACCAATATACATACCTGGACGCATACGGATATGCTCTTTCCAGTCAAGTGATCGTATATTGTCTTCGGTATATTGCGTGTTTTCTGCCATAGGAGATATCTGCTAATATAATAGTTCCAACGAAAAATTTGGAGCTAAATGCAGTAAAAAAAATTAACAAAAAAAGTTAAAAACTATTAAGTGGTTGTAGGATAATGGATTCAACAAAAATCAATCTGTTTTTTGAATAAATTATCTTTTTTCTAGATAGGAAAGAATATTTGTTTCGATTCTCTTTTCAATAGTAGTCACATCAGCTTTTATGAATTTCTCACCCGTTATATGTTCGTATAACTCAATATAACGATTCGAAACCTCTTGAATGTACGCATCACTCATTTCAGGTATTTGCTGCCCTTCAAGACCCTGAAATCCGTGAGCAATAAGCCACTGACGAACAAATTCTTTGGAGAGTTGTTTTTGTGTTTCTCCCTTGGCCTGCCGTGCAGCATAGCCTTCTTGATAAAAATAACGTGAGGAATCAGGTGTATGGATTTCATCAATCAGCACGATAGTCCCATCAGCAGTTTTACCAAATTCATATTTAGTATCGACAAGGATTAATCCCTTATCTGCAGCTAGCTGAGTTCCACGTTCGAATAAGGCTCGAGTATAGTTTTCTAACACCATATAATCTGCTTCGGATACAATCCCTTGGCGTATAATTTCTTCTCTTGATATGTCCTCATCATGACCTTCTTCTGCCTTTGTAGCTGGGGTAATAATAGGTGAAGGAAAGGAATCGTTTTCGATCATTCCGTTTGGCATAGCAACGCCACAAAGAATTCTTTTACCTAATTTATACTCCCGCGCAGCGTGACCAGAAAGGTAGCCTCGAATAACCATTTCAACTTTAAACGGCTCACAACGCTTGCCTATTGCTACCGATGGGTCTGGGGTAGCCTCCAACCAATTCGGAACAATATCCTTGGTTGCATCCATCATATGAGTAGCAATTTGATTTAAAATTTGACCCTTATAAGGGATACCCTTCGGCATTACTACATCAAAAGCCGAAAGCTTGTCGGTAGCAATCATAACCAGTAAGTCGTTTTCCAAACGAATGACTTCACGAACCTTACCTATGTATTTGGATTGCTGGCCCGGAAGAGAAAAAGACGATGCTAATAGTGTATTCATGTATTGATATTAATTTTGATGCTCAATATTTCTGTAAGCTTCTATTACTTTTCTGACGAGTCGGTGACGGATTACATCCTTATCATCTAAATAAATCATGCCAATACCGTCGGTTTCTTTTAAAACAAGCAAAGCTTCTTTGAGTCCAGAAATTGTTCTTCGGGGTAAATCGATTTGCCCGGGATCGCCTGTGATGATGAATTTGGCGTGCGTTCCCATTCTCGTCAAAAACATTTTCATCTGCGCATGGGTTGTATTTTGAGCCTCATCAAGAATAACAAAAGCATGATCGAGGGTTCTTCCACGCATAAAGGCTAAAGGAGCTATCTGAATGGTGCCCTTTTCTATGTAAGAAGCCAAACGCTCTGCGGGAATCATATCGCGTAGGGCGTCGTATAACGGCTGCATATAGGGATCGAGCTTTTCCTTCATATCCCCCGGTAAAAAACCAAGGTTCTCCCCTGCTTCTACTGCAGGACGTGTAAGAATGATCCGTTTTACTTGTTTTTCTTTTAGTGCCTGAACCGCAAGGGCTACGGATGTATAGGTTTTTCCAGTTCCAGCAGGTCCAACTGCAAAGAGCATATCGTTTTTCTTACTAAGTTGAACCAAACGTTGTTGATTGATTGTTTTGGCCTTGATGCTTCTTCCTCCGACTCCGTGAACAATAAAAGATTCCTTGTCGTCCATTGCTTCTATTGCCTTCGAGGAGTCTGCAGTTAGAATACGTTCTAGCGTATCCTGATCGAGTTTATTGAATTTAGTGAAATGAGCAACAAGCATTTCAATACGCTTTTCAAATTCATCTAAAATCACCTCTTCTCCAAAGGCTTTTATGGTATTCCCACGTGCTACTATTTTCAGCTTTGGAAAATAGGTACGCAACAATTCAACATTTGTGTTTTGATCACCAAAGAACTCTCTCGGATTTACTTCAACTAACTCAATTTTTATCTCATTCAAAAGCCATTGCGTTTTAAGGTTATTTTCTTTAAGGATTTGTAAGTTTGTATTTCAAAATTACTGTTTTAGTTTAAATAACATTTAAAATATATCGTTTCTTTATGTCAATAGTAAGCCTTATTACCGATTTTGGATTAAAGGACTACTTTGTTGCGGCTATTAAAGCTGAATTACACCAAGAAATCAAAGATGCTCATATTGTGGATATTTCCCACCAGGTGAGTCCGTTTAATCATACGGAAGCGGCTTACATCTTGACAAATGCATACAAAGCATTTCCGAAAGGGAGTATTCATATAGTGGGGGTCGATTCTGAATTCAGCCCTGAGAATTCACATATAGTCATGTTGTTCGATGGACATTATTTTATCGGGGCAAACAACGGGATTATGTCGTTGATTAAAGACGATCGAGTTCCGGACAAACTGGTTGAAATTAATATCCACAACAACATCACCTCTTCTTTTCCAGTTTTAGATGTTTTTGTAAAAGTTGCTGGGCATATTTCAAGAAAAGGCAGTTTAGATGTTATTGGGAAATCCATAACCGAGATTAAGGAAGTTACAGGAGTAAGACCCGTTTTCAATCCAGCAGAGGATCAAATACTTGGGAGTGTAATTTATATTGATAACTTTGGAAATGTGGTAACCAACATTACTGAAAAACTGTTTAATGAATATAGAAAAGGACGTGCCTTTACTATTTTTGCAAAAAGCATAAAATTCAACTCCATTCACACTTCTTATACAGAAGCAATAAATTTCAATGTCCCTAAGGAAAATCGTGATGAAGATGGTAAGAAGATTGCATTATTCAATGCTGCGGGACACCTGGAGCTTTCTATATACAAAAGTAATCCTCAAACTGTTGGGAGCGCTCAAAGCTTGTTTGGGCTTGAATTCAGAGATACTGTAACGATTAAATTCAATTAGCATGTTGGTCATCGCCAAGAGAGAAATACTATCCTTTTTTACAACCCCATTGGGGTACAGCATACTGGCTGTTTTTTTTATCTTAAACGGATTACTCCTTTGGGTTTTTACAAATGCTTTCAATTTAATAGACTCTGGTTTTGCTGACCTTAATTTGTATTTCGAATTGATGCCTTGGTTGTTCTTATTCCTTATCCCAGCTATCGGAATGAAAGCTTTTTCAGAAGAAATTAAATCCGGAACAATAGCTTTACTTTTCACAAAGCCCATTGCTGTTTGGGAATTGGTCTTAGGGAAATTTTTGGGGATGTTGTTTTTAATTGGTTGCAGTCTTTTAGCAAGTTTCATCTATGTATATATAGTTTTAGAATTGAAACTTGAGTCCAATGTTTTTGATTGGGGTGCATTTTGGGGATCGTTCCTAGGACTCTTGTTCTTAGCTGCCTTATTTTCGAGTATCACCTTGTGGTGCTCGTGTTTCTCAAAAAATCAAGTGGTTGCATTTTTAACCGCTGTATTGCTTTGTTTTCTTCACTTTTATGGCTGGGGAGAAGCCTCACTTTACTTTTCTGACAATACGATTTACAGCTTTTTTAATGCCGTTGGAATAAGCTCTCATTACAATCAAATGAGTAAGGGGATTATTGATAGCAAAGATTTAATTTATTTTCTAGGGCAGCTTTTTCTTTTTCTTTTTTTTGCCGTTAATCAACTCCAAAAATTAAAGCGATTATGAATCAAACTGCTGCCTATAGAGTTCTTTTGGTTTGTACGGTTGTAGTTCTCGTTCAAATCCTTACTTCCTTTTATAGTGTGCGCTGGGATTTAACCAGTGACAATCGCTACTCATTGTCAAATCCAAGTAAAGAATTTATAAAATCCATAGACCAACCCATTCGAATTGATGTTTTTTTAAATGGAAAACTACCACAAGAATACCAGCGTTTGCGTTCAGAAACTGAGGTGATTTTACAAAGTATAGCCGCTCAAAACGATCGCTTTTATTATGAATTTATCGATCCATTTAAAGGCTCCGACGATGCGGAGCAACTTCTAGAAGAAATGAATCAGTACGGTCTTTTTCCTGAGCTTGTCGTAGAACGAGAAAATCAGGCTGTTGAGCAATCCTATGTTTTCCCTTGGATGCTATTGAACTATGGTGACCGAACCATTCGTGTCTCCCTGCTTCAAAAGAATTTAGGCGATAGTCCCGAACAACGTATACTTCAATCCATACAGCAACTAGAATACGCGATAATGGATGGCGTTTATAAAATCCTTTTAGAAGAAAAAAAGAAAATTGCAGTACTGAGTTCCCACGATACGTCAAACGATATTTTGGTTACCGATTTCCTGCAAGATCTGCTGCCCTATTATAATTTAGCGGCTTTTGATCTTGAAGCATTTCCAGAAACTCCTGAGAAAACACTAGAAAACTTAAATCGTTTTGATTTGCTCCTGGTTTCGAATCCCAAAAAGGTATTTACAAATACAGATAAATTCATTCTCGATCAATACACACAACAAGGCGGTAATTGTATGTTTTTAATTGATCCTGTGCAGGTGCAAAAGGATAGCTTATACGCATTATCAGGAACGACCGTTAGTTATGGCAATGCGCTCGAATTAGATGATTTGTTTTTTAAGTTTGGGTTTCGTTTGCGACAAGAACTTGTAAAAGACCTCTACAGTGCTCCAATAGTACTGGCACAAGGAGAACAGAATGCTTCGCAATATTTACCTTACCCCTGGCCTTATAATCCGCTTGCAGCGCCAAATCAAGACCACCCTATAGGCACAGCTGTTGGTTCGGTACATTTTCAATTTGCAAGCCCCATTGATACACTCAAAAATAAATTAAAAAAAACAGTATTGATTCAGTCTTCCTCCCTTTCCAAAATCGAGGGACTTCCGGCTCTTATTCGTTTGTCCAGCGCAACAGACCCGATTAAACCGTCGCTTTTTACGGATAGCAAACAAACGCTAGGTGTTTTACTTGAAGGGCGTTTCAATTCGCTATACACCAATCGAATTCAGCCTTTTGAATGGAAGTCCAAAGAAATTCAGCCGGCGCGCATAGCCATTTTCTCAGATGGGAACCTCCTTGAAAATCAAATCGATAAAGGGCAACCGTTAGAATTAGGCTATGATAAGTGGACCAATAATTTTTATAGCAATAAACAGTTTTTAAAAAACACAATTCATTATCTTATTGAAGACAATAGGTTTCTTAGCCTTCGTGCTAAAGAGATTAAAATCGCATTATTGGATACAGCTAAAACAGAATCAGAATTGTTCTATTGGCGTTATTTTGGCTTATTTGCTCCTTTATTAATCCTCCTTATTCTCGGGCTAATTTTCAATGGTTACCGACTCAAAAGTTATCGCCAATAAGTGTTGATAAGTTTCTTTCGCTTTTAAAAGCATTTAAAATATCTTTGAATAAAACACAGCCCATTTATGAAATTCATTGTATCGAGTAATCAACTACTCAAACAACTGCAAACCCTTGGTGGAGTTATCAATAATTCAAACACCCTTCCCATACTAGACAACTTTTTGTTTGAGCTTCAAACAGATCGACTAACACTTACGGCTTCTGATCTAGAGACTAGTATGTCATCCAGTATTTCGGTAGAGTCTGATACAAGCGGAACCATAGCACTGCCGGCGCGTTTGTTGTTGGATACACTAAAAACATTCCCAGAACAGCCGCTAACCTTCATGGTTTTGGAAAATAATACGGTTGAAATTAGTGCAAACAATGGGAAATATGCTTTGGCCTATGTTCCCGGAGATGAATTTCCAAAAGCAGTTCATATAAAAGATCCCAGTAAAACAGTGCTAATGGCCGATATTTTAGCAACTGCAATCAATGCGACTTTATTTGCTTCCGGAAACGATGATTTAAGACCCGTAATGAGTGGTGTGTTTTTCCAGTTTTCAACGGAAGCACTAACCTTTGTTGCAACCGATGCACATAAATTAGTGAAGTACACACGAACGGATCTCCAAGCCGATAGCACTGCCGAATTTATCATGCCTAAAAAAGCACTTCAAATTCTTAAGGGAATTCTACAAGGAAGTGAAGAGGACATAACCATTGAGCATAACGATACCAACGCACAATTTACATTTGGGAGCACAACCTTAAGTTGTCGACTGATTGAAGGAAAATACCCCAACTATGAAGCGGTAATCCCCAAGGAAAATCCGAATGTAATGACCATTGCTCGAGAGCCTTTTTTAAACTCGTTGCGCCGTGTTAGTATTTTTTCAAATAAAACAACGCATCAAATTCGTTTAAAAATTGCTGGCGCAGAATTGAATATTTCTGCTGAAGACTTTGACTTTAGCAACAGAGCTGAAGAACGCTTAAACTGTCAATATCAGGGAGATGATTTACAAATCGGATTCAATTCAAGATTCATTATTGAAATGCTAAACAACCTTACGGTCGAAGAAGTTTCTTTAGCTATGTCCTTGCCCAATAGAGCAGGGATCATTACTCCTATCGACGGAACTGATGAAGGTGAATTGATAACCATGTTAGTTATGCCGGTTATGTTGAATGACTAAGCCCATACTATTCCATAAATTAAAAAACGCCTAAAGTACTACTTTAGGCGTTTCTTTATTCTTAATGTTCTAAAATGCTAAACTATGATGCTACGATCCCTGACGACATGCGTTTGTATATACCAGCTTCAAGGCGTTCCCGTATAGCGGTAAAGGCGTCTAGCGTTAGTGATACATCTTCAAGCGTATGGGTTGCAGTTGGAATTAAGCGGAGTAGTATGATTCCTCTGGGTATAACGGGGTAAACAACTATAGAACAAAATACACTGTGATTTTCTCTTAGGTCTTTTACTAAAACCATTGCCTCTGGAATACTCCCTTTGAGGTATACGGGCGTGACACAGCTTTGGGTGGTTCCAATGTCAAAACCTCGCTCTTTTAGTCCAGATTGTAGTGCATTGACATTCTCCCATAACTTAGCTTTTAATTCGGGTCGTGTTCGCAATAAGTCCAAACGCTTTAGAGCCCCAACAACTAAAACCGATTGAAGGGATTTCGCAAACATTTGAGAACGCATATTGTACTTCATAAAATCAATAACACCTTTGTCAGCTGCAATGAATGCACC
>CBFHHG010000054.1:0-12509 GCA_965655585.1 Candidatus Arcticimaribacter sp.
TACCTTCTTTTACTTCTGTAATGATCGACTCCATTAAGTTTTCATCGGTTGTGATGGATACCTCTTTGGTGCGTTCTGCTGTAAGTACAACTCGGAAGCTTCCGCTTACCTTTAGCTTATTGAATTCATCAACGACACGTTCTTCTGTAACAATAGTCCCATTTCCTTTCGTTTTCTTTGAGCCCCAGTTTTGGGCAGAAACTGTAGAAACGGATACGAGTAGGGCGAGGGTAAGGATAAAATTTTTCATAGTGTTGGGTTGTTGTATTAGTTATGGGTTAGTTTAATTCCTCCATAGTCAGAGGTGATGTTGAGTATGCCTTTTTTGACTGCAGTTCCGTAAGAACCTTGGAAATAGCGGTCTTCATTTTCTTTAATCTTCTTGAAATAATCCAAGCTAAAATCTGACTTAAAGCCGGCATATTCGGTTTCAACTTCAAAATCAAAACTCCAATCCGGATCGATACCAAGAGCTATAGCGGCATAGTCGGAGTTTATAGTAATAGAACGCGCATCAGAACCAATTGACCTGATTTTTAGGGCGCCATAATCCAAATTGATGGTTGCATCTAAATGAACTTCGTCAATGGTAATGCCAACATAGTCTCCGTCGCCTTCTACATGTCCAACGGAACCAAGGCCTAGTTTCCCATAGTCGCAATTGAATTCCAGTTCATCTACTACATCAATCTGAACACTGCTGTAGTCGGCATTCAAGTCTATTGCTTCGCTTTCTTCAATATCCAAACTTGAATAATCAACCTGAACGGTTCCTTGCTTCATGTATTCGATGTTGGAGTTGGTGCTATACGCCAGCTCAATTTTGTTGTCGTGGTGCAGTAAACGACCGATATCTAATTTGCCGTATGCACAATCTATCTTTGCACTGGCGTTCAATTCATCTAAAAAGATATTCCCATATTCGTTGTGGAAATCAGCCCGATTGGTACTGGGCATTTTTACGGTGTAGTTGATGTGGAAATTTTGATTGTCGTTATCAAAGAAACTCCAATTAAAATTGAACCAAGAGGAATTGTTTTTAGGATCTTGAAGATGTGTTTTAACGGACACAGCATCTGCACTGTTCGAAAAGTCAATGTGGATCTCGTCAAGTTGTTCCAACACCCGTTCGCGTTTCCTTCCTTCTACCTGAATATCAACGATGATTTCGACCTTATCTTGATCCCAAGAATGTACGTTGATGTTTCCGTATTGATTATCTAGCGTAAGGGTTGCGTCCGAATTGACGATAAACTCTTTTTTTATTTCTTTTGTTTCTGTTATTTTCTGTGGCATTGACCAGCTTAGCGCGGACATCAAGAAGATACTCGCAAATAAGCAGTTTGAAAACGCCTTAAAGGACTTCTTTTTCATAATGGGTGTTTTTAAGGGTGTTTATTTTTTCTTCTAAGTCGTATAAAACCATAGATCGACGCTGTAAATTTTCGATCATGGCTTGTATTAATAAGGGATGCACAGCATTATTTTTAAACGCATCCATTAGTTTTTGGTATTCTAATTCTAATCGAGCTAGTTGCTCTTTTCCATCGGCAATAAGAACGGTGTATTCGGCATTCTCTTCTCGGTCTATTGCAGCCAGTTGTTTATCGATGTACTGGGTGTAATAAACGGTAGCTTTATCAAAATCATTTGTTGGGGTAGCGCTGGGGGCAAAAAAATGCGAACCTGCAGCAAACGATACAAAGGCTATCAGGGCGGCAGCACTCCAGTAATAGGTTTTGAAACGGCCTAGTGTTACTGCTTTTTTCTGCCCTTGCAATTTGGCTAGAAAACGCTCCTCATGCCTCTTTTTTGGTTGCTCTTTTTCTAAAAAACGCGCCAGCGAATTGAGTAAATATTCGATCGAATTTTTCATATTACTGCGGTTTTGACCCTTTGGTTTCTTGTGTTCATAATTCTTGAAAAGCAATGCCTTTCATTTTTAATTTCAATTGTTCCTTTGCTCGCGATATCAAAGTTCTACAACTTCCATAGCTCAACTGAAGTACTTCAGTTAATTCTTCATAATCATAGCCTTCTAAATACATCAGACTGAGTGCATTTTTGTACCTAGGATTCAGTTCATCCAACGCATTAAGAAGTTCTTGGTGAATGGCATTCTTCACTTCACCCTGGGGCTCATCCCGGGTCTTTGTTTTTAATTCCTCAACCAGCTTTAATTCTTTTTTTTGATCCCGATGATGCTGTATGCTTTTTCTTATAATTATTTTTTTGAGCCACCCCCCGAAATTATTCTCCCCTTTGTATTGATCAATCCGGTTGAAAGCGATTAAAAAACTCTCTTGCATAATGTCCTCAGCATCCATTGTATTGTGTACAATCTTCAAGGCGGTTACAAACATGGCCTGATGATAGCGGTCATACACTTCCATTTGTGCTTGCACATGCTGTTGCTTGCACAATTCTAGTAGTTCGTCAACTGTTTTATCTTTCAATTTCAATGAGGAGCATTTCTGTATATAAGATGAGTTTTTCTGAAAATGTTACACTTTTGTTCGATTTTTTTTTAAAATGAGTTGGCACAACTCTTGAACTGATGTATATAAGTAACAAGGACTGCCCGTAATTCCTGCTTTTATAGCGGTTGAATACCTGTTCAAATGACACAATGACCTAAAAACATAATATGGCCAAACCAATCTTTTCAAACTTAGACAATTTGTCACTTCAAGACATAGAGTCTGAAGCAGAATTAATTCCCCTACTTACCTCAGAAGACGAAGAGGCTCTTGAAAAAGAAGACCTTCCAGCTGAGGTTTCTTTATTGCCTTTACGCAACACCGTATTATTTCCCGGGGTTGTTATTCCAATAACTGTTGGAAGAGACAAATCCATTCAATTAATCAAGGATGCTAACAAAGGGTCTAAGGTCATCGGTGTGGTAGCACAAAAGGATCAAACGATTGAGAACCCCGGGGCTAATGATATTTACAACCTGGGTACTGTAGCTCAGATTTTACGTGTTCTAAAAATGCCCGATGGGAATACGACCATCATCATCCAGGGTAAAAAACGCTTTGAGGTTGATCAGATCACTGCAGAAGAACCCTATTTAAAGGCTACTACAAGAACTGTAGTGGATGAAGCGGCAGCTAAGGATGATTCAGAATTCAAGGCCGTAGCAGAATCAATAAAAGAGTTGTCATTGCAAATCATACAAGAGAACCCAAACCTGCCTACTGAGGCATCTTTTGCGATTAAAAACATACACAGTTATTCCTTTTTAATCAATTTCGTTTCTTCGAATATGAACCTTTCGGTAAAGGAGAAACAAGATATTCTTTCTCTTAAAAACATTAAAGAACGCGCCCTGTTGTGTTTGAAGTGTATGAATGTGGAGTATCAAAAATTGGAACTGAAAAACGATATTCAATCCCGTGTACGTCACGATCTTGATCAACAGCAAAAAGAGTACTTCTTGCAACAGCAAATGAAAACCATTCAAGAAGAATTGGGTGGCATCTCATACGAGGAAGAGATCGATGAAATGAAAGCTCGAGCCAAGGCAAAGGTTTGGACAAAGGAAGTTGAAGCCCATTTCGAAAAAGAGCTGCTAAAAATGCAGCGTATGAATCCTCAGGTTGCAGAATATTCTGTACAACGAAACTACCTTGATCTTTTTTTGGACTTGCCATGGGATCATTTTTCTAAAGATAAATTTGACCTAAAAAGAGCTGAAAAGGTACTGAACCGTGATCATTTTGGACTTGAAGAAGTAAAGAAACGCATCATTGAGTATCTGGCTGTTTTGAAGTTGAGGAATGACATGAAGTCTCCTATACTGTGTTTATACGGACCTCCTGGGGTGGGGAAAACTTCTTTAGGAAAATCAATAGCCGAAGCATTGGGCCGTTCTTACGTACGAATTTCACTGGGCGGCATGCGAGACGAAGCCGAGATCCGCGGACATCGAAAAACCTATATCGGCGCCTTACCGGGACGGATCATCCAAAGCCTGAAAAAAGCAGGTACTTCAAATCCTGTCTTTGTACTTGACGAGATTGATAAGCTGAGTAGTGGTTCTCAAGGAGACCCCTCTTCTGCCTTACTCGAGGTATTGGATCCGGAACAAAACAATGCCTTTTACGATAATTTCTTAGAACTTGGTTACGACCTTTCTAAGGTGATGTTTATCGCTACCGCCAATAATTTGGGGGGCATTCACCCAGCTTTACGCGATCGTATGGAAATCATTAATGTTAGTGGGTATACAATCGAAGAAAAAGTAGTGATTGGGAAACAGCACTTGTTACCCAAGCAATTGAAAGAGCACGGACTCGACAAGAAATCAATTCGACTAGGTAATCCTGTGTTGGAACGCATTGTTGAAGGCTATACCCGCGAGTCGGGAGTTCGAGGTTTGGACAAACAAATAGCAAAGGTTACACGTTATGCCGCCAAATCCATTGCAATGGAAGAAACCTATGCGGTAAAACCAGCCCTATCCGATTTGAAAGAAATTTTGGGCCCCGAAAAAGTTTCACGTGATTTATACGAAACAAACGAAGTTGCAGGAGTAGTCATCGGCTTGGCCTGGACATCAGTCGGAGGCGACATCCTTTTCATCGAATCAGCTATATCTCCAGGAAAGGGTTCACTCAACATTACCGGAAACCTCGGAAAAATAATGAAAGAATCTTTTACCATCGCCATGGAGTATATCAAGGCAAATGCACTTCAGCTTGGTTTAGCAGATTTTAAGTTTGATAAATACAACATCCACATTCATGTTCCAGAAGGAGCTACCCCCAAAGACGGTCCTAGTGCGGGTATAACCATCCTTACCTCCTTGGTATCTCTTTTAACACAGAAACGAGTCAAAAAGAATCTTTCGATGACAGGAGAAATTACTCTCCGTGGAAAGGTATTGCCCGTTGGTGGAATAAAAGAAAAAATCTTAGCAGCAAAACGTTCTAAGATCAAAGAAATCATTTTGTGTGAGAGTAATAGAAAAGACATTGAGGAAATTAAGGATTCCTACCTCAAAGGACTCACCTTTCACTTTGTAAAAGAAATGGGAGAAGTACTTGCTTTGGCTTTGACCGATCAAAAGGTAAAAAACACAAAAAAGTTATAAGCTAGTATGTGTACAGTTAGTTTTATTCCTCTAGCCGGGGAGCGCTTTATCTTCACTTCAAATCGAGATGAGCTTCCTAAACGAGCAGCTACTGCATTGCATTCGATAGCGGTTGGAGAGAAGACGCTCTTTTTTCCGCAAGACACCCAAGCCAAAGGGAGTTGGTTTGTATTTTCGAATAGTAATCAATTTGTATGTGTACTCAATGGAGCTTTTGAGCCTCATTTGCCCCAAGGTTCTTATCGACTGAGTAGAGGTAAAATGGCACTTCAGTTTTTTGAATATGCTGACCATCGTGACTTCATCAATGCGTTTGCGTTTGAAGGCATGGAACCTTTTACTTTGATCATTTTCGATCAAGGAGTGCTGATTGAACTTCGTTGGGATGGAAAAACAGTACACGAAAAGAAATGCGCTACTTCTGAATTACACCTTTGGTCATCGGCTACCTTATATCCAACTGCTTGGCAAAAGAAACGCTATGGGTTGCTAGATGACTGGACGCAGTTGAAAGAACCTACCCAAGCTGAGGTTATGGATTTTCAGCTTTCTGAATTTCCCTTTGAGCGATCTGCTTTAGCAGCTATCTATGGAGATCGAGTTCCAGATGATATTCCTATTGAGACGTTGAGTGTTTCATCCCTTTACGGTACCCAAAATAATTTTGATTTTCAATACAAACGCAAAGATGCTTCTGTTGTGTTTGGAAAGTCAGTGCAAATCGAGTAGGTACTAGATCAATCTCTTTCTTATCTTTGGCTTATGAAAACGACAGTAATCGCAGTAGACGGTTTTGCCTCTACCGGTAAAAGTACTTTATCGAAACGTTTAGCAAAGGCACTTGATTTTACTTATATGGATACGGGATATATGTATCGTGCAGTGAGTTATTTTGCTTTGACTACCCATTTGATCCAAGACGACATTATTCTGGAACAAGCGCTAGAGGCTGCTCTTTCTGAAACCTCTTTTAGTTGGAGTACCGCTGCAGGTTCAAAGCAAATGTTGTTTAACGGAAAGGCCTATGGAGACGAACTAAGAACTCTAGAGGTTTCTTCTTGGGTTAGTCGTATTGCTCAATTGGGCTATGTTCGAGAACATTTGGTCGAGCAGCAACGTCTTTTATCCCAATTGGGAAGCGTAGTAATGGATGGTCGGGATATCGGTACTGTAGTTTTTCCGAATGCAGACTACAAGTTTTTTTTAATTGCAGACCCAAAGGTTCGTGCACAGCGTCGTTTAGACGAATTGCAAGCAAAAGGCGAAAAGGTGCTTTTTGAAGAGATACTAAAAAATGTTGTTGATCGAGATCATCAAGACAGTACCCGAGCAATATCACCACTGCGAAAAGCAAAAGATGCAATCGAAATTGATACAACTTCATTTTCTGTAGACCAAGTGTTTGAGCAAATGATGTCGATAATAGAAGCTTAAAATCAGACTCCGAATTGTTGGAGGTGGTGTTCCAAGTGCTTGGCAAACATAATATTCCATTCCTTCGAACCGAGCGGACCAAATCCATGGGATTCCAGGTGCTCAAAATGATCCTTTCCTAAAGATAAAACCTTGTTTAGATAGGTGATCAAACGTTTTTGTTCTACTTCAAAATCACGAGATCCTTTGATGATGAAAACAGCTGCAGTCCTTGTATTTTTTGAGTATGGTTTGGGTCCAGTAACTGCTTTTTTTACGAATAGTTTTAGGAGTAGCTTTTTCAATCCTTTGGGTTTTGGATGAAGGTTTTCGAAGGCCATTTCATAGGCTACATTGACATGTGCCAGCATCTGATCTACCTGCATTTTACCCCAAAGGGGTTTGGTGTTTGGACTGAGCCTGTTGATTCGATCGATTAGCTGGGCAACTTCGGTTGCTTGAAAGATGTTTGGGATGTTCATGATGTACAATTGGGTACCTACAATTTAAATAAAATTTTAAAAACAAGCCAAACCTCTCGGATTATAAATTCTTTAATAGCGAGCAGTTCAGTGTTTTAAAAAAAACGAACTGAGAATTCCCAAGAGACAAATACTCAATACGCCAATTCCAAAATATACAGAGCGCATTTGTTGTACTGACTCAAAGGGAGCAATCTTTCAAATGAAATAGATGTATGCAACAATAGCATAGGTTGATAGGAATAGCTTTAATCCTTCATCATATCCTTAATGGTGAAGAGAAAAACCAATAACAGCTTGCGAAACCCCTAAGTAGACGTGAAACTTTTTTGAAAAACGCAAAAGTCCTTTTAGGTCTACTTGCTCTTGTTTTTCTTTACTCATTGTATTGTATCCGGAGAGGAGGTAAGCTGCATTTTATTTGGTTATTTGAGCACCAACCCCAATAAAAACCAAGCTTAATATGCTGATGAGAAGAACAATTTCCATCGGTTTATTTTTTCTTTAAATGTGCAAATTGAAAATTCTGAAGGGTGTCGAACGGAGTTGAGTGGTCTTCGGTTTGAGCGTGTAATACCTCAAATGCAGTACCAAAACAAGCTGTAAGTTCAGCAAGATTGTATTGTGTAATGGGAAGCCCACTGCATTTTAAAGGGCCTTCTTTTGAGAAAACACCCAATACCATATAGGAATCTACCCACTGCGTGACCGTTTTTTTGTAGGTTTCAATTTCAGTTGCTGTGGTTAGAAAATGAAATGTTGCCCGATCATGCCAAAGATCATAGGTTCTTTTGGGTTTAAAATCAAGGATATCCGAAACGATCCATGTTACCTTATCTGCCGCAATTCCTAAGCGTTTTTGCGCTCTCTTGATGGCTTGTTCTGAGATGTCCAAAACGGTTATTTGACTGTAGCCCTCTTCTAGCAAATAATCGACTAAAAGACTATCACCTCCACCAATATCAATTAGTGCAGCATTCTTTGGCAGCTTCGATGCCTTGATATAATCCAGTGATGTTTTGGGGTTCTCTTGGGTCCAACTTACTTGGTCTGGTGTTTTGGTCTTATACACCTGTTCCCAATGTTCTTTTTTTTCTGGCTGCATGGTGAAAATTTAATCGTGTTCTAAAATACAACATAAAGATACAATATCAATTATAGCTGTGTTTGTCTTTCCAGCGTCGATGACTCCATAGCCACAAAGCGGGTTGCTTCCTTATATTCTGTTCTAAGAATTCAATATACGTATTGATGCATTTGTTTTTCTCTTTGTGCGTTGGTCCTTCTTCAATGACTTTAAAAGTCAATTCGTAATATCCGCGTTTGGGTTTACTGATTTCTGGATAGAGTACAGCCTGTTTTAGTTTAGCAGCAATCCGATCGCCTCCAACCATAAAATCAGTTTCTTGATTCATAAAAGTGGTGGTGTATCGTTGCGAATTGTGCTTGGGACTCTGATCACCGATAATACAATTGAGTGAAAGTATCCCTTCATTTTTAAAACGCAATAACTCTTTATATCCCTGTTGTGAAGGAATACAATGGGTGCCAAATTGACTTCGAATCTGATACATCAGTTTATTTATATACGAGTTTGATAAGGTCTGATAAAAGGTTGAGGTTGCAAAACGAGTGTAATGGGGTATAAAAGAAAGCCATTCCCAATTGCCCATATGTGCGGTGTAGAGCACAACACTCCTGTTTTTGAGGTAAAAGGCTTCCAACATCTCGGGGTTTGTAATTTTGAAGCGTTTAAGGATGGTTTTTTTAGAAATTGTAAGCGCCTTAATCGCTTCAAATAGTACATCACAAAAATGATGATAGAATTTCTGTTCAATTGTTTTGAGTTCCGAGGGAGATAGGGAGGGAAATGAATTCTTTAAGTTTATTCGGACAATTTTTTTTCGATAATGAAGTATATGGTAAAAAAGAAAATAAAGGCAATCAGAAAGGAAATATACAAATGGAAAAGGAAGGATTGCGATAAAGTAGAGGGGGAGGTAAAGCAATCTATTCATTTGAACTCCATTTTGAATTACAGCCTTCATTTTTTTGGGATTTAGAGCAAAATGCAGGGCTTACTTTTAGTCCGCAGCATACAGTTGAATTTCCTTTGAGTACTTGAGTCAGTTGCATAGGTCGAAATTTGGTTTCACAAAAATACAGATTAATTATAAAAGAACACCACGTTCTTTGTCTGTCAACAGATTATCCTTACATTTGCGCACTCTTATGATTAAGTAGGACGAGAGTACACAAAGAAAATTAAGAACAACTTCCGTTTTTTTTCATTTAAAGTTCTATAAAGCAACGGGATACAAATATTTATCGGCAATGGCTGAAGAAAATAATACACCGCAAGAGGCTAATGAGCAAGAAGCTCCACAAGTAGCCCAAGCACAACCTACTGCAAATAATGCAGAGGATTTCCTTTCAAACTTTAACTGGCATAATTACGAAGAAGGTATCGACGTAATCGAAGATGCTCAATTATTGGAGTTTGAAACCCTAGTAAAAGAAAATTTTGTAGACACAGCTGACGAGGACGTGATTGACGGAACGGTAGTCTTTATGACAGAACGTGAGGCGATCATTGATATCAATGCAAAGTCTGAAGGAGTTATCTCTTTAAACGAATTCCGTTACAACCCCGACCTTAAGGTAGGAGATACAGTAGAGGTTATCGTTGATGCTCGTGAAGACAGAACAGGTCAATTGATTCTTTCTCACCGTAAAGCACGTGTGATTAAGGCATGGGATCGTGTCAACAATGCACATGACACAGGTGAAATCGTTAATGGTTTTGTTAAATGTAGAACCAAAGGAGGAATGATTGTAGATGTTTTCGGAATCGAAGCATTCTTACCAGGATCTCAAATCGACGTTAAACCAATCCGTGACTACGATCAATATGTAAACAAAACAATGGAATTCAAAGTGGTTAAAATCAACCAAGAATTCAAAAACGTTGTTGTATCGCACAAAGCCTTGATCGAAGCAGATATAGAAGAACAGAAAAAAGAAATCATTGGACAACTTGAAAAAGGTCAAGTTCTTGAAGGAACTGTTAAAAACATTACTTCATACGGAGTATTCATCGACCTTGGAGGTGTAGATGGATTAATCCACATTACAGACCTTTCTTGGAGTCGTATCAATCACCCGAATGAGATTTTGGAATTAGACCAAAAACTCAATGTGGTAATCTTAGACTTTGATGATAACAAATCTAGAATCCAATTAGGATTAAAACAATTGAGCGCTCATCCATGGGATCAATTGGGAGATACAATCAAAGAAGGTCAAAAAGTAAAAGGTAAAGTTGTTGTAATCGCAGATTACGGTGCATTTATCGAAATCGAAGATGGTGTTGAAGGACTTATCCACGTTTCTGAAATGTCTTGGTCTACGCACTTGCGTTCGGCTCAAGATTTCGTGAAAGTTGGAGACGAAGTTGAAGCCGTTATCTTAACCTTAGATCGTGAGACACGTAAAATGTCTCTTGGAATCAAGCAATTGACTCAAGATCCTTGGACCGATATTACAGCTAAATACCCTGTACAATCAAAGCATTCTGGAATCGTAAGAAACTTCACTAACTTCGGTGTATTCATCGAATTAGAAGAAGGAATCGACGGTTTAGTATACATCTCTGATTTATCTTGGACTAAGAAAGTAAAGCACCCATCAGAAATTCTGACGGTTGGTGATACTATCGAAGTTCTAGTATTGGAATTGGATGTTGAAGGACGTAAACTTAGTTTAGGTCACAAACAAACAATGGACAATCCATGGGATAAATACGAGACTGAATTTGCACTTGATACAACGCACAAAGCTGAATTAGCTGAAATCGTTGACAAAGGAGCGACCATCAACTTCAACGAACACGTTGTTGCTTTTGTTCCTTCACGTCACCTTGAAAAAGAAGATGGAAGCAAGCTCGGATTGGGTGAAGAAATTGAATTCAAAATCATTGAATTTAACAAAGAATTCAAACGTGTAGTAGCATCTCACACAGCACTTTTCAAAGAAGAAGAACGTAATAACATACGTAAGGCAACTAAGAAAATCGCTGCAAGTAACTCTGAAAAGACAACTCTTGGAGATCTAGATGCTTTAGCTGAATTGAAACAAAAGATGGAAGGGAAATAATCTTTTTTTCTTTAACTATAAAACCTCCTTTATTCAAAGGGGGTTTTTTTATGTCATAAATCAAGTGGGCTAGATAAAAAATAATATTTTTGTAGTATAAAACAAAAGGCATGCAACCCAAGTTACTTCTTAATGCACACCAAATTGACATTCTACTGCATCGCCTTGCATGTCAATTAATAGAACGACATCTCGATTTTTCAAAAACTGTGCTTATTGGCTTACAGCCTCGAGGCGCTTTTGTTTTGGATCGCTTGATCAAGCTACTCACCAATAACTACGGTATCGTTGATATAACCCACGGGAAACTTGACACTACCTTTTTTAGAGACGATTTTAGACGAACGGATAAGCCCCATGCAGCCAATGCAACCCAAATGAATGTTGCTGTTGAAGACAAGTGTATTGTTTTTATAGACGACGTCTTATATACCGGACGAAGTATTCGAGCAGCCTTAACGGCAATTGAATCGTATGGTAGACCTAGTGAAATAGAATTATTGACCCTCATCGATCGTCGATTCAGTCGCCATCTTCCTATACAGCCAGACTATGTTGGGCGTCAAATTGACTCCTTACAAAACGATAAAGTGGAAGTGAAATGGAAAGAAGTAACCGACGAAGATGCGGTATATTTGATTAAAGAAACCCTATGAGTGAATTAAGTGTAGACCATTTATTGGGAATAAAATATTTAAAAGAAGATGATCTTCATCTCATCTTTGAAACTGCGGATCACTTCAAAGAAGTAATCAACAGAAAAATAAAAAAAGTGCCCACCCTTCGTGATATTACAATCGCCAATCTTTTCTTTGAAAACAGCACCCGAACAAAGCTTTCTTTTGAATTAGCCGAAAAACGCTTAAGTGCCGATGTTATAAATTTTTCCGCAGCACAATCTTCCGTTAAAAAAGGAGAAACCCTTATCGATACGGTAAACAACATCTTGGCGATGAAGGTCGATATGGTGGTGATGCGTCATCCCAACCCCGGTGCGGCTTCATTTTTGTCTAAGAATGTCGATGCCTGTATCATCAACGCAGGAGACGGAACCCACGAACACCCAACTCAAGCCTTACTCGATGCTTTTTCCATACGAGAAAAATTTGGAGAGGTAGCAGGCAAGAAAATAGTTATAGTTGGTGATATCTTACATTCACGAGTAGCACTCTCCAATATTTTTGCTCTCAAAAAACTAGGTGCAGAAGTTAAACTCTGCGGACCTAAAAGCCTTTTGCCTAAGCATTATGAGTCTTTAGGAGTTGGGGTTGAACTGGATCTTAAGAAAGCCCTGCAATGGTGTGATGCAGCCAATATGCTTCGGGTACAAAATGAGCGTATGGATAAAAGTTATTTCCCTT
>CBFHHG010000055.1:0-6389 GCA_965655585.1 Candidatus Arcticimaribacter sp.
ATGGTAACAAGAAGCATTTGCTTTTTGAGTAATATCTTCAAAAACTAAGTTCCCTTGGCTATAAAAAATTCGGTTGGTCATTTTGTTATGGTTTCTACGGACAAGGCCGTTAATCCTTCTAATGTTATGGGAGCGTCCAAACGGATCGCTGAAATGTATGTTGCCAACCAGGCAGAAGCATCCAATACGCAATTGATCACTACCCGATTTGGGAATGTATTGGGGTCCAATGGTTCGGTAGTTCCCATCTTTAAAGAACAGATTGCTAAAGGCGGACCCGTAACGGTTACCCATCCAGAAATCACACGTTTTTTTATGACCATTACCGAAGCTTGCCAATTGGTTCTTGAAGCTGGAGCTACAGGAACAGGAGGGGAGATCTACGTTTTTGATATGGGCGCTCCAGTTAAAATTAAAGATCTGGCAACCAGCATGATTCGACTGTCTGGATTGGTTGAAAATCAAGACATCACAATAGAATATTCTGGACTTCGCCCCGGTGAAAAGCTATACGAGGAATTGCTTACAAACAATGAGAATTTAAAACCCTCGCACAATGAATTGATTTATATTGCTCAAAAAGAATCTTTTGGGGAAGAAAAAATACAACAGATTGAGCGGTTGATTGCAGAAGCAGATCTAGGAAAATCAAACGAGATTTTGGTTCAGCTAATGAAAAATATTGTCCCTGAATTCAAATCTATGAATTCACCCTATGAGAAAATGGACTCGTAAAAAATCGATTACTCAGAAGCCACAATCCGAATATTCCGAATACAAACAGTGAAAGGATGTAACTGTTCCTCATCAGAACCCAGTGCAGACGGGTACTTTGTAAAAACTAAATCAAAGTCAGACAGATTGGGTAGTGGAATGATTACTTGTCTAAATCGGGTAACCTCATAGGTCACATCGCTCCACAGTTCATAAGCATCAGTATCAACTGGATTTAAGCCACTCCCAAGCGTGATAACAGGATTATATGATAACGATATTTTAGGGTTTACATCAACCACCGTAGGCAAGGCTATAAAATCAATTTTATATTCAAAAATCAAATTTTTTGGCTCATCACCAAACGATCGAAAACTTTTACTCAGTACATGGTTGTCGTTGTTGGTGGCGAGTATCTCACCTGTATCTGGGTCTCGAAGTGTATGAAAAGCAACTAGAGAATCTTCACAAGGAAGATATACATAGCTGTCATCAGGAGCAATCCAGCCAATCGGTGCAGCTGACAAAATTGTCCAGCTGTCTTCGTTTGCCGCATCGATGGTCATGTTATCCTGAAATTCATAACTTACATAATCTTTCTTTCGAATGATATTAAAATCTGTTTTATTGGCGACTGCGTGAACAACGTCAAATGTACCCAGCTTTTGATAAAAGACTTGAGTTGCCACTGCACTAGGAGAATTGACATTTCCCCTCAGCGTGGTGGGACTTGCCGTACTTCCTTCAAAAATCCAAACAATACTGTCGTTGTTTTGGGCGGTAGAAATAAAGGTTATTGGGAAAGCTAAATTACTCAGGGTGCTACTTGCTACGGTAAAAACACTGTTTGAGGAAAGAAAACTTGCTTGAACAGAACCTGTTTTGTGATCTGCATCTCCTGACGGACCTATAATAGCCAATACGTTAGCATCTGCCTCTGTATTTTCTGGGGGTACAAATTCTTTAGCACATGAAAACAAAAATGCACTTGATATAAATAAGCTGATTAAATTCCGCATCGCAAACAATATAGTCTTCAAATATAGGCAATTATATAAAGCTCCTTTTCTCAAATCAGAGAAACATCCCCATAAAATAGTGGTATTCGACATAAAATGTATTGGAGGCTTTGGTAATCAACAATAAAACTGTAAATTCGCAGTCTTAAAATAAACAACATGTACGCAATCGTAGAGATAGCAGGGCAGCAATTTAAAGTTGCAAAAGATCAAAAAGTCTATGTACATCGTTTACAAGGTGAAGCAGGAAGTTCAGTTTCTTTCGACAAAGTTTACCTTTTAGACGACGGTACTCAAGTGACTCTTGGCGCCCCGGCTATTACTGGAGCTTCTGTAGAAGCAAAAGTAGTAAAGCACCTTAAAGGTGACAAAGTAATCGTTTTCAAGAAAAAACGTAGAAAAGGATACCGTGTAAAAAACGGACACCGTCAATCGTTAACTGAAATTTTAATTCAAAGTATTTCTGCAAAAGGAGGCGCTAAAAAAGCTGCACCTAAAAAAGAAGCTGCACCAAAAGCTAAAGCTCCTGTAGCTGCGGCTCCAAAAGCTGCTCCTAAGAAAGCTGCCGCTCCTAAGAAAGTTGCTCCTAAAACAGAAGATTTGAGTGGAAAAACAGTTGCTGAATTAAAAGATTTAGCGAAAGCTAAAGGAATCACCGGTATTTCTGCTATGAAAAAAGCAGATTTGATCGCAGCATTGAACGCATAATTTATCATAAAAAAGAAAGAGTATGGCTCACAAGAAAGGAGTAGGTAGTTCGAAGAATGGTAGAGAATCAGAATCGAAACGACTCGGAGTGAAAATCTTCGGTGGACAAGCAGCGAGAGCTGGAAACATAATCATCCGTCAGCGAGGTACTGCACACCATCCTGGTGAAAATGTATACCTTGGTAAAGATCACACGCTACACGCTAGAGTAGACGGATTAGTTCATTTTACTAAAAAGAGAGACAATAAATCGTACGTATCTATTGTTCCTTTTGAAGCATAAGAACTTCTAAATAATAAAAAATCCCACTTTTAAGTGGGATTTTTTTTGGTCTTAACTCAACTGAATTTTACTGAAGCGCAGCGTATACGTAGCGATTCAAAGCAAGGGCGTAGTCATCACCGTGAGGTAGCTTTTGGGTCATAAAAACGGCTATTAAATTAAGGGAAGGGTCAATAAAAAAATGTGTTCTAAAATAACCTCCCCAATACAACTGACCTGTACTTCCGGGTCCGGGATGAACTTGAGCATCTCGAATCACTCCAAAGCCCAATCCAAAGCCTACAGCTGGTCCTAATAATTCGCCAACATGATTGGTAGACATCAGAGCCACCGTTTCTTTAGACAATACCGGAGCGCCATTCCAAGCCCCTTCATGTAAAATCATTTGACAAAAACGCATATAGTCTTGGGCAGAAGAAAACAATCCATGGGTTCCTCCATAAACTGTGTTTCCTTGAGTCGGAACTTGAAGTGGGCTCAGTTCTATGCCTCCAGTTTCTTTTTGAGTGTGGAGTTGCATTACACGGTTGGCTTGTTCTTCATTTAGGTTGTAGCCGGTGTCGCTCATGCCGAGTGGATCAAAAATATGCTCCTTTAAATAAGCTGGAATAGACTTTTTTGAAACGCGTTGAACAATAAGTGCAAGTAAATCAGGTGCTGCACTATAGACCCACTGTTCTCCGGGCTCCCCGATAAGTGGAGCACGCATCAATACATCTATGCGACTCTCTAGATCGGGATGTCCTTTATAGTCTAGGGTTTCGTTGTACAGTAATTTAAAAAGCTCCTGATCCAACTTACTTTGTCCAAGGCCATGGCTCATACCAGCGGTATGTGTTAGTAAATGATGGATGCTCATTGTTTTTTTAGGTGCTCGAGTAGGGGCTTCAATTCCGAGCTCAACATCAGAAGTTATTCCAAGGTTTTTAACTTCTGGAATGTATCGATGAACAGGGTCCTCTAAAGCAATCATTCCTTTTTCAACCAGCTGCATAATCGCAACGCTGATCAAGGGTTTGGTCATCGATTGAATATAATAAATACTGTTCTTGTCCAACGGAGTACCCGTTTTCATATTACGCATTCCAAAACTTTCTTGCCAAATAATTTGATCGTTTTGAGCGATTAGTACTTCTGCACCTGCGATGTTTTCTGAGTCAATTTCACCTTGAATGTACCGCTTAAATTCAAGTAGTTTTTCACTAGAAAAATCAGAAGATGTTTGTGCAAATACACCATTAATAAAGAATAGTGCAAAAGCGATATGGAGTAATTTCTTTCTCATCGTTAAAATGTATTAGACTCCAATATAGGGAAATAAAAAAACCATACACTAGGTATGGCTTTTTTAGTAAATCTAAAAATACTCTAGTAGCGGTAATACTCAGGCTTATAAGGACCTTTAACAGTAACACCAATATACTCAGCTTGTTCTTGAGACAGCTCTTCAAGCTCAACGCCCAAGTGACCTAGGTGTAAGGCTGCAACCTTCTCATCCAAATGCTTGGGAAGCATATAAACTTTATTTTCATACTTTCCTGGGTTGTTCCAAAGTTCTAATTGAGCTAGCGTTTGGTTGGTAAAAGAATTACTCATTACAAAACTAGGGTGGCCTGTAGCACAACCTAAATTTACCAAACGACCTTCTGCTAAGACAATAATTTCTTTTCCATCTTCAAGGGTATATTTATCTACCTGAGGTTTGATTTCCACTTTGGATGCGCCGTAGGTATCATTCAACCAGTCCATTTCAATTTCATTATCAAAATGTCCAATATTACAAACGATTGCTTTGTCTTTCATTTTCAAGAAATGCTCTCCTCGGATGATGTTTTTATTTCCCGTAGTTGTGATGACGATATCTGCATGCTCCACAACCGTATGGATTCTTTTTACCTCAAAACCGTCCATTGCGGCTTGAAGCGCACAAATTGGATCAATTTCAGTAACAGTAACAATCGATCCCGCACCTCTAAACGAGGCAGCAGTACCTTTTCCAACATCACCGTATCCAGCAACAAGAACTCTTTTTCCTGCCAACATCAAATCGGTTGCTCTTCGGATGGCGTCAACTGCACTTTCTTTACATCCGTATTTATTATCGAATTTCGATTTGGTTACCGAGTCATTTACATTAATAGCCGGAAGGGGTAGGGTTCCGTTTTTCATACGTTCGTACAAACGGTGAACTCCCGTAGTTGTTTCTTCAGAAAGCCCTTTGATAGCGTCCACTAATGCTGGATAATGATCTAAAACTAAATTGGTTAAATCGCCACCGTCATCTAAAATCATATTCAAGGGCTCACGAGCATCTCCAAAAAATAAGGTTTGCTCAATACACCAATCAAACTCCTCTTCGTTCATACCTTTCCATGCATAAACCGGGATTCCAGCAGCAGCAATAGCAGCAGCGGCATGATCTTGAGTAGAAAAAATATTACAAGAACTCCAAGTAACATCAGCACCCAAAGCAACTAGGGTTTCTATGAGTACAGCCGTTTGAATGGTCATGTGCAAACAGCCTGCAATTCGAGCACCAGCAAGCGGTTGATCTTTCCCATATTCTGTACGAAGTGCCATCAATCCCGGCATCTCTGCCTCAGCTAGATTAATTTCTTTTCGCCCCCAGTCTGCTAGGGTAATGTCTTTTACCTTGTAGGGTAAGTATGCTGTTTTTTCGCTCATAGTTTTTATCTTTACTAAATTATATTTCGATGCAAAAGTAAGTACTTTCTAAAGAATAAAAAATGCCTGTAATCAAAGAGTTACATTTTAATTTTGAAACCCAACTTATTCTTTGGAAAATAGACGAATCTGAGCAAAAATTACATCTGTTGCTCGAACTCCCTGAGGTTGAAAAAGAAAAGCTCAACCAACGAAAAAGCCTCCAACACCGAATATCGTTTTTAAGCAGTAGAGCCAGTTTATCTGCATTGGGGGTTTCTTTAAAAGATCTTCAGTTTCAGGAGCAGGGGGCACCTTTTCTTGCTGATCAAAAGTTTTGTTCTCTTTCGCATACAGCCACACACGCTGCGGCTGTGGTATCGAATAAATCTGTTGGAGTTGATGTGGAGTCTTATCGGGATAAGATTGTTCGTATTGCTCCAAAATTTAGACATCAGCAAGAAACGTTTATACCGAATAAGGAAAATGAAATCGAATTCCTAACCCGTCTTTGGACGGCTAAAGAGGCAATTTACAAAGCTTTGGGAATGCCGGGAATTCATTTTTCAAAACAGATTCTTGTGGCTCCTTTCTCATTGGAAGATGAAAAGGGTTCTGCGTATGTAGTTGATCAAAACAAAGAATACGCTTTTTCTTTACATTTTAGATCCATTAAAAACGGCGAACTTTGTGTTGCCATTAAAAACAGCTAAGCAATGAATGTTTCAATCGAAATCACCCTAATGCCCTTACAAGACCAATACCAAGCGCCGATCAAAGCGTTCATCAAATGTTTACGTGCCTCAGATTTTAAAGTCCTTGAGAACCCGTTGAGCACCCAGATATACGGTCCTTACACACCCGTAATGAATTTTTTGACTAAAGCCATAGGAACGAGTTTTGAAGGTTTGGATGCCGGAATGATAAACTTGAAAATCGTAAAAAGCGATCGAAGTACGTATCGCCCTAATTTTTAAAATGACGCATACGAAGCTTTTACA
>CBFHHG010000055.1:6489-11624 GCA_965655585.1 Candidatus Arcticimaribacter sp.
CAACAGCCTTCTGCTCTCTTTAGAGTCGTAGTTTTTGGTCCTGAAAGTACGGGAAAAACTACCCTATGCAAAGACCTTGCAGCACATTAAAAAACGCTTTGGGTCCCCGAATTTGCACGAGATTTTTTACAAAATAAATGGGATACATCACAGGAAGTTTGTACACTCGAAGATTTACCCATCATTGCCCAAGGGCAGATGGATTTGGAAAATGCAGCACTAAAAAACGCGAACAAAGTTCTTTTTTGTGATACCAATGTCTTGGTTACTCAGATCTGGTCAGAAACCCATTTTGATGGCTATTGTGACCCGAAAATTAGAGCTGCCGTAAATCAGGTGCATTATGATCTTTATTTACTTACAGGAATAGACATTCCTTGGGAGGCAGATGACTTACGAGATCGCCCCAAGGATAGAGAACAGAATTTCGAATATTTCAAAAAAAAGCTAAAAGAGCAACAATTCGCCTATAAACACATTAAAGGAGACAGAGAAAACAGAATGAATCAAGCAATAACAGCAATAGATAGTATAATTTTATAGAATGATCACAAAGGAGGACTTCGCCTACTTCCAAAAAAATAAAAAAGATGCTGTTTTAGTTCAGCATCAAATAGCTTGTCTTAAAAGTAAAGAAATACCCTTTTCGATTCAAAAACCAGCCACATTAGGTGATGGTATTCATTCATTCCCATTAGAACAACAAAAGCATTATCGCAGTTTTTTTGACCAGCATGGATCCCAAATAAATACAACGAAGTTTGTACCTGCTTCTGGATTAGCATCCCGAATGTATTATTTCCTTCGAGATTTTCTTTTAAAATTTGACCCTGACCAAGATGATTTCGAAACCTATTTAGCAGATGAGGCGAACCAGGAGTTTCGCTATTTTGTTGAGCATATAGAAGATTTTCCATTTTACGATTTAATACAAAATCAAATGGAGAAAGAAGATCGAAAGTTTACAACTGATGCAGCATTCATTCATCGTTTCGTTCAAACATTACTTGATGATGCAACGCATGGCATGGAAGGGAAAGCAAAAGCCTTGCTACCCCTATTCAGCAACTCTAATGCTGCACATGATTCCGCTTTTGAACTTCAAATTACGGAAGCACTCCAGCTTTTTTCGCGAACGACCAAAGTAAAAATTCATTTTACAATTGACCCAGATCAACTTCCTCATTTTATTGCATTAGAAAATAAATTATCCGAGAAAGTCTCTAAAGTTGACTGCGAACGTTTACAAATCGAGTATTCCTTTCAAGACCCAAAAACAGATAGCATCGTCTTATTTAGTAAAGATCGTTTGCTGCGGGATGACGACCATAATGTGATCTTTAGAAAATCGGGTCATGGAGCGCTTTTTAATAACCTCAAACGTTTTAAAACAGATTTAGTTTTTATTAAAACAATTGATAATATTAATTCTAATGATAGGGAATCTGTTGATATACAAAAAGCCATGGGGGGCCTTTATTTGGAGCGAGCCGATCAAATCAAAAACCTCCTAGAACAACTTCAAGATGCCAAAGCTACGAGTATTGATGAAGCTACTGCTTTTATTCAAAACTGTTTTCACATCGACTTCAATTCAAAATTGAATGGCTTGAACTTTGAAGAGCAAATTCAGCGATTAATCGATTTTCTGAACCGTCCTTTGCGGGTTTGTGGGATGATCAAAAATGAAGGGAAGCCGGGAGGTGGACCTTTTTGGATAGAACAGAATGGAGAAACTGCTTTGCAAATTGTAGAGTCGAGCGAATTACAAGCTTCTCAGGGTGCTTTGCATGATGCTCTTTTTTTTAACCCCGTGAATATGGTTTGTGGCTTAAAAGATTTTGAGGGCAATTCATGGGAATTGGATCGTTACAAAGACAGCAGGCGATTCATCATCTCAGAGAAAAACCAAATGGGCAAGCCAATAAAAACATTCGAACTGCCTGGACTTTGGAACGGAAGTATGGGCTACTGGAATTCTATTTTTGTAGAAATTCCTACAGCAACTTTTCGTTCCTTAAAAACAATTAATGATTGTTTAGAACTAAAAAAAGATTAATTTTGTTCTTTCTCTAAGGGGTGCTCTAAATAACGAGCTGAGATCATACCCTATGAACCTGGGCAGGTAATGCTGCTAAGGGAAGTAGATTTATTTATTATTAAACTAAGAATAGTTGCCCTTTGTTATTCGTGAAATATTTTTTCGAATGAAAATAAACAATATACTTTGGTCTGTACTCTTGGGATCAACCGCGCTGATAGCACAACAACAACAAAAGCAACAAATCGATAGCTTAATCAATCCTCTAATTAGCCTTGAAGAAGTCAGTGTTTCGGGACTTCGTGTCAATGAAAATCAGCCCCTTACTTTTTCAGAGGTACAAACCGAAGCCCTGAAGGAACGCAATTTAGGACAAGATTTACCAATACTCCTCAACTTTTTACCGGGGGTAGTAACTACCAGCGATGCGGGAGCTGGAATTGGATACACAGGAATTCGAGTTCGTGGGAGCGATGCTTCTCGTGTAAACGTAACCATCAATGGAATACCCTACAACGATTCAGAGTCTCAAGGTACTTTTTGGGTCAACCTTCCAGATTTCACTTCCTCTGTAGACAACATTCAGTTGAATCGGGGTGTGGGTACTTCTACCAACGGTGCAGGTGCTTTTGGGGCCAGCCTCAACCTGATAACGCAAGGCGTATCGGACCAAGCTTTTGCGGAAATAGCAAGTAGTTTTGGGAGTTTCAATACCACTAAAAATACCATTAAATTCTCAACAGGACTTCTCAATGAGCATTTCGAACTTTCTGGTCGTGTGGCTACAATTGCTTCAGATGGATATATTGATCGAGCTTCTTCTGATCTAAAATCATATTTTTTTCAGGGCCTTTATAAAGATAAAAACACCCTGATTAAAGCCCTTACTTTTGGTGGAAGTGAAATCACTTATCAGTCTTGGTATGGAATCGATTCGGCAACGCTAGCCTCCAACAGAACCTACAATCCAGCGGGGGAGATGTACGATAGCGAGGGCGTTTTAACAGGCCATTACGACAACCAAGTTGACAATTATAAGCAAGATCACTTTCAATTTCATTGGACACAACAATACAACAGTTCTTGGTCTTCTTCTATTGGCTTGAACTATACTTACGGTCGCGGGTATTACCAAGAGTATAACGACCTTTGGGCAACTCAGAACATCACGTTTGGTGATGAGGTTAACTTCAATTACCTACAAATAACCCCACTTGTGTTTGGCGGAACAACAGTTGACACAACGGAGAACATCAGCCGCAAATGGTTGGATAATGATTTTTATGTGGGAACTTTTTCTTTGAATTACGACAGCAATCAAACCAAGGCTGTTTTTGGAGGCTCCTACAGCACCTATAAAGGAGCTCATTTTGGGAATTTAATTTGGGCTCAATACACCAGTAATGCAGCTCCTAACCATCGATTTTATGAGAGTAATGCGGATAAAAATGATTTTAACTTATACACCAAAGTAACCCAACGTTTGGGAACGGCTTGGACGGTTTATGCGGACATTCAATACAGAACCGTTGCATATAATTCAACGGGAACTGTCAAAGGACCAGAACCCATTGCAATTGACGATACCCTTTCTTTTTTCAATCCAAAGGCTGGGATTACCTATCGTGCCTCGGAAGCTTCACGCCTTTATCTTTCCTATGCAAAAGCACAGCGGGAACCCAACAGGAGCGATTACGAAAACGGAACTCCAAAGTCTGAATCCTTAAACGACTTTGAAGCTGGCTGGCGTTTTAAAAAAGAGAACGTTCAGCTTCAAGCCAATTTGTATTATATGGATTATGAAAACCAATTGGTATTGACGGGCGCCTTAGATGCTGTTGGTGAACCCATCCGAACCAACAGTGGTGCTAGTTACCGTTTTGGGTTGGAGATCGAAGCAGCAATTCAATTCGCAGAACAATGGGTATGGCAACCCAATCTTGCGTTAAGTTCCAATAAGAATAAAGATTTTTATTTTAAAAGAGACGGACAGATTCAAAACCTTGGGACAACCAACATTTCCTATTCTCCGAGTATTGTAGGCGCGAGTAATTTAGTCTATGCACCGAGCACTGTTTTTAGAGTGGCTTTACTTTCAAAATATGTAGGCGAGCAGTACATGGGTAATATCGATGCAGACCTTTCGAAGCTGGAAGCTTATTTCACCAACGACATCAATATAAGTTATGTTTGGACAGCCAACAGTTGGATCAAAGAAGCTCAGTTTTCTTTATTAGTCAACAACATATTCGATGAGTTGTATACATCCAATGGATACTTTTACACCTTCGACGATGATTATTCTGTAGCTGGAGTTGTAACAACAATTGAAGGAGTAGGCTACTATCCGCAGGCTGGGACTAACTTTTTGTTGGGGGCTACTTTCAGGTTTTAACGGGATCTCGATACAATCCGCTTCCAGCGGATCACTCGATCTGACTAGGGTTAGCGTGTCCCATCGAGTGAACGGAGGAACGACGTTTGTATCGAGATGGGACTCACATCTTCTTCCTTGCTAAATTCACTAAATCATTTATCCGACCATCAATCAAAGCCTGTTTTTTTGCTCTTGACCAGCGTTTAATCTGTTTTTCTTTTGCAATTGCAACTCGGATATCACTAAACTCAGCATAAAACCGCAACACCACTGGCAAGCGTGATGCTGTATATGCTTTTGAACTTCGAATGGATCGGTGTTCACTGAGCCTTCTTTTTAGATTATTGGTAACGCCCACATAAAGGGTTTTATCACTGCACTCTAAAATATAAACATAATAGATTCTCATACTTTGGTTTTTTGGTACTGATCTCGATCTCGATACAATCCGCTTCCAGCGGATCACTCGATCTGACTAGGGCTAGCACCTAACTTATCCAGTAAGAATGAAGCGTTTCTTTAAAGATAATACCTTGGCAAATCAAGCGTTTATTAAAGACAGTTAGCAAACGGTTACTCAGTATCTACAATCTGTAGAAGCTGATTTAAATGTAACAGCTTTTGCTCGCCTAGCGCTAGTATAACCCTTATTTTGGATAGAGATTAACTTCTCTTAACTGTATAAAAATCCGTGCAATGCACGGATTTTTTTTGTCT
>CBFHHG010000056.1:0-11610 GCA_965655585.1 Candidatus Arcticimaribacter sp.
ACAATTCAAATTCAAATCAGTGCTATCGGATACCAGAACCACACATTTCTGCTAAAACCTGCTAAAAAAAATATTGTTAGCCTTAAATCAAAAACAGAGAATCTCC
Source organism: Candidatus Arcticimaribacter sp. (assembly GCA_965655585.1). GTDB lineage: Bacteria > Bacteroidota > Bacteroidia > Flavobacteriales > Flavobacteriaceae > Arcticimaribacter. Next base: position 107 of record CBFHHG010000056.1, read on the forward strand.
ATGAGGTAATTCTTGATTATGTAGACCCAGCAAAAGAATTAATACGGAACGTAGTTGCAGCTATTCCAAAAAACTATCCTACACAACAAGAACAAATCTATGGAACCTATCGGGAAGATGCATTTTGGGATAGCCTTCGAACCAAACCTATTTACAAGGCAGAAACTTTAACAAAAGCTGATAAGTTTTCCTATGCAAAAAAAGAAACCAATGGCAATGTTCAGATTTTAAAACACAAACTGGATGCTATCGATATGGATTCGGTAGAGATTCGAATTTATGGTGGTATACATGGTGTGCATTATGACGATTTTGTTTTGAGAAGGCATGGTCCACTCAAGCTTTCAAAATTAAACGACTATGACCTTAAAATAAAAGATACCTTAGAATACGATGGTCGCCCCGTTATCCAACTCAACTACTCAAACAAAAAAAGTAAAGGAGAACTTTATATAGATGTAAACTCCTTTGCATTGATTCGAGCAACTAGAGAAAGAAATCCGAAGGTAATAGAAGAAGATTTTAAGCTATTCAACATCTATGAACGACTAAATTGGAAGTCATTAACTTCGTATGAAATTGACTCCGATGGAAAATGGCGGCTTAAATTCATCAACTACAAAACAGGCTTTAAACGGAAAAACAACACGAAAAGCTTCTACCTCAACACCACATATTTTGCAACCCAACACCTTTCTGAAGGAACATTAATTCCGCAAAACGAACGCTTTGCATTTAGTGCTGTATTGAGTGATTATCTTCTAAGTCAAAAAGAGAACAAGACCTCCATAACAAGAAAACAAAAAATAATTTTGTTCTTTTCGAAATTAAGAAGTTCATTAAATGTGGGACTTAATCCCTTTCAAGTCAATTCGCATCGTTTTGAATACGTTCCTTTATCCAATGAAATAAACTTCAATAAATCCAATACGCTTGTTTGGGTCTTAGGCTCAAAAATAGAATATCCAATAAACAATAAATGGGGGGTTAGTTGGAGTGCCGCATCATCATTAAAAAAAAACATATACAGCGCCAGAGCATTAGGATTTGATTTTCATCAAGATTTATCTAGACGGAATCGTATTCACTTGAATGCTTCAATGGGAGTTGGATATCGTAAAATGAGAGCCACACACGGTTCTTTTAAACACGAAGATTCCTTTAGGGTAAAAAGAAAAACATTCGATAGTGGAGAATTTTCGCTCTACACAGAAGAAAGAGAGTTCTTTCTAAACCCAAGGCTCGGAATTGACTTTCAGATAAGCCCATTATTTCGACTTGGTTTTGAAACTGTTTACTTTGTTCCAATTCAAAGCTCTTTAGGGATATTCCGTTATGAAGAAGATGAGTTTTGGTTTTGGAATCGAGTTAAAACATTTCAGGAAAATAGAATTGAAACAGCGGGTAGCAGCATCGTAAATAATCAATTCGCCACCCGTTTGACTTTAACCTTTAATTATTGAACGATGAAAAAACCGAAATTAATTCTTATTATTTTACTGTTTTTACTGGGGCTTACCCTTGGTTTAAATTGGACCGAATTTATGGATGGATGGAATTCAGCTCATGGCGATTGCTAAAAAACCGCCTCAGCAACTGCTTTTATATTATCCGATTTTCCCATCGAATAATAATGTAAGAACGGAACACCGGCGGCTTTGAGCTCTTTGCTCTGCTCAATACACCATTCAACTCCAACTTGGCGCACAGCTGCATTGTCTTTGCATTTGATGACCGACTTAATCAAAGCCTCGGGCAAATCCACATGAAAACGATGCGGCAAAGCATTCAATTGCTTCACTGTTGCTAAGGGTTTTAGTCCGGGTATGATCGGGACATTAATTCCAGCATCTTTACATTTGTCAACAAACTCAAAGAATTTTTGGTTGTCAAAAAACATTTGCGTGACTATATAATCGGCACCTGCTTCTATTTTCTTTTTTAAAAAATGAATATCGCTTTCTAAGGAGGGAGCTTCCATGTGTTTTTCGGGGTAGCCCGAGACTCCGATACAAAAATCTGTTTTGGAAGTATTTAAAATCTCTTCGTCTAAATAATGTCCTTTATTCAATTCCTGAACCTGATGAACTAAATCACTAGCAAAGGTGTGGCCATCTTTATGAGCTTTGAAATAGGTTTCAGATTTAATAGCATCTCCTCTCAAAGCAACTACGTTATCAATTCCCAAAAAGTCTAAATCAATCAAAAAGTTTTCGGTATCCTCTTTTGTAAAACCTCCACACAGGATATGCGGGATTGCGTCAACATTGTACTTATGCTGCAAAGCTGCACAAATTCCAACAGTTCCCGGTCTTTTTCGGATGATGTGTTTCTCCAGTAAGCCGTTTGCCAATTCTTTGTACACATACTCTTCGCGGTGATAGGTTACATCGATGAAGGGTGGTTTGAACTCCATCAGTGGATCAATGGATTCGTAAATCGATTGTATGTTCTGTCCTTTCAAAGGAGGTAAAATTTCAAAGGTGAATTGGGTTGCCCCAGCTGCATCTATAATATGGTCCGTTACTTTCATAAGGCGGTCTATTTAATATTGGGTCGAAGCCACTTCTCGGCTTCCTTAAGATCTATGTTTTTACGTTTACTAAAACTAATTACCTGGTCTTGCGTGATTTTGCCTACGCCAAAATATTGGGCATCTGGATGTGCAAAATAATAACCCGAGACCGACGCAGCTGGCCACATAGCCAAACTTTCAGTCAATGTTACTCCTATATTTTCTTCCACTTGCAATAAATCCCAGAGGGTACTTTTTTCTAAGTGATCGGGACATGCAGGATAACCTGGTGCTGGACGGATTCCTTTATAAGCTTCTTTTATCAATGCTTCGTTGTCCAAGGCCTCGTCAGCTGCATATCCCCATGCCTTGGTTCGGACTTCTTTGTGAAGGTATTCAGCAAAAGCTTCAGCCAAACGATCGGCTAAAGCTTTTACCATAATGGCATTGTAGTCGTCGTTGTCGTCTTCATAGGCCTTGGCAAGTTCGGCAGTTCCAAATCCTGTTGAAACACAAAAACCACCGATATAATCTTGAACGCCAGTTTCTTTAGGAGCAATAAAATCGGCCAAAGCAATATTAGCCTTACCGGCTCTTTTTTTAAGTTGCTGTCTTAGGGTTAAAAACTTGGCTTGCGTCTCCTTCCTGGAGTCATCTTCATATACCTCAATATCATCGTGGTCAACAGTATTAGCAGGAAAAATTCCAAAAACAGCTTTTGCCTTGAGGAGTTTCTTATCTAAAATCTCTGATAGTAGAACCTGAGCATCTGCAAATAATTCTATGGCTTGTTCGCCTACAATGGCATCTTCTAAAATTGCAGGGTAATGTCCGTGTAAATCCCAAGATCGAAAAAATGGACTCCAATCGATGAACGGAAGAAGTAGGTCTAAATTTTGATCCGCTATGACCTGAACACCTAATTGATTTGGAATCTTCGGTTCGAACGTACTCCAATCCAATTGAAGTTTTCGTGAACGTGCTGTTTCTAAGTCGATGTGTTCTTTCGTTTCTTGACGGTCCAAAAACTTGGCTCTGAAAAGTTCATACTCACTGCGAATCGAATCCTTATAAAGTTGAGAGGATTCCTTATTCAACAAACTCCCTGCTACTGTAACGGCCCGTGAAGCATCGTTCACGTGAATTACTGTAGAGGTGAGTTCTGGAGCTATTTTAACCGCCGTGTGTGCTTTAGAGGTTGTTGCCCCACCGATCATTAAGGGAATACTTAAATCCCTGCGTTTAATTTCTTGAGCAACATAGATCATTTCATCGAGGGAGGGGGTTATTAAACCCGAAAGTCCTATGATGTCTACTTCTTCTTCTATGGCGGTAGTTATGATTTTCTCTAAAGGAACCATAACGCCTAAATCAATAATTTCATAATTATTACAAGCCAGTACAACACCCACAATATTTTTTCCAATGTCGTGTACATCCCCTTTTACAGTAGCCATTAATATTTTTCCAGCCGCTTCTTGTTTTCCATCTTTTTCAGCCTCAATAAAAGGTAACAAATGAGCCACAGCACGTTTCATAACTCGGGCAGATTTAACCACCTGAGGTAAAAACATTTTCCCAGAACCGAATAAATCTCCAACGACATTCATTCCAATCATCAAATTTTCTTCAATAACTTCTATGGGTCTCGATGCTAGCAAACGGGCCTCTTCAACGTCTTCAACAATAAACTCATCAATTCCTTTAACTAAGGCATGGGTAATGCGTTCTTGAAGTGGATACGCGCGCCACTCTTTAACCACTGATTTCCTTTCGGTTGTATTATCGACAATTTGCTCTGCAAAATCCAATAAACGTTCCGTAGCATCGTCTCTTTTATTTAGGAGCACATCTTCAACACGAATCAAAAGTTCCGACTCTATTTCGTCGTAAATTTCCAACATAGTAGGATTCACAATTCCCATATTCATGCCGTGTTGTATGGCATGATACAGAAAAGCTGAATGCATGGCTTCACGAACTTTATTGTTCCCACGAAAAGAAAAGGAAACATTACTTACACCTCCACTCACATGCGCATGGGGTAAATTTTTTCGTATCCAAGCAGCCGTTTTAAAGAAATCAACTGCGTTGTTTTTGTGTTCATCCATCCCTGTTGCAACAGGAAAAATATTGGGATCAAAAATTATATCTTCTGGAGGAAAGCCTACTACATCAACCAAGACGTTGTACGAGCGTTTGCATATCGCTATCCGACGCTCAAGTGTATCGGCTTGGCCATCCTCATCGAAAGCCATAATGATGACAGCAGCTCCGTATCTCCGAATGGTATTGGCTTGTTTGATGAAGTTCTCCTCCCCTTCTTTTAAACTGATTGAATTGACTACCGACTTGCCTTGAACAACTTTAAGTCCAGCTTCGATGATTTCCCATTTAGAGCTATCGATCATTATTGGAATTCGAGAAATATCGGGTTCGGCTGCTAAAAGGTTCAAGAAGGTTGTCATGGCTTTAGCTCCGTCGATCATCCCCTCGTCCATATTCACGTCTAAAATCTGTGCACCGCCATCAACTTGATCACGAGCAATCTCAACAGCAGCATTGTAATCGCCTTGTTCAATGAGGCGTAAAAACTTTCGCGAACCCGTAACATTAGTGCGTTCTCCAATGTTAATGAAATTCGTTTCAGCTGTAACCACAAGAGGCTCCAAGCCTGAAAGTTTTAGGTGTTTTGTTCCTGCTTTCATATAGAAGTTTGTTGAATTTTTCTGGGCTGATGTAGTTTTGCTGCGGCGGCAATTTGAGCAATATGATCCGGTGTTGAGCCGCAACAACCGCCGATGATGTTGATTAAATTTTCTTCTAAATACTTTGTTATTAATGCTCCCATTTCTTCTGGTGTTTGGTCATAAGCGCCAAAAGCATTGGGTAGTCCTGCATTGGGATGCGCTGAAGTTCGAATCTCCGTAGCTTGAGAAAGTGTTCTGAGGTAAGGTAGTAGCTGGTCGGCACCTAAGGCACAATTGAATCCGATACTGAGTAAGGGAATGTGAGAGACAGAAATTACAAAGGCTTCAACAGTCTGTCCAGAAAGAGTTCTCCCACTAGCATCAGTAATGGTTCCGCTTACCATAACCGGGATATCCCAATTGTTTTTTTCTTTTAAAGCATCAATTGCGAACAAAGCTGCTTTAGCATTTAATGTGTCAAAAACTGTTTCAACCAATAATACATCTGCTCCTCCATCGACTAACCCTTGGACTTGCTCGCTATACGAAATAACCAATTCGTCGAAAGTTACTGCTCGATAGCCTGGATCATTTACATCGGGAGACATGCTCGCTGTTCGGTTGGTTGGTCCAATAGATCCTGCAACAAAGCGCGGTTTATTTGGGTTGGCTTTGGTAAACTCATCTGCAACCTCTCGCGCTAGTTTAGCCGATTCAAAATTGAGCTCATAAACCCAGGGCTCCATTTCATAATCTCCCATACCGATTGAAGTAGAAGAAAAAGTATTGGTTTCTACAATATCGGCACCTACTTCAAAATACTTTCGGTGAACTGTTTTTATTGCCTCGGGCTGAGTCAATGATAGCATATCATTATTCCCCTGAAGAGAACAAGGATGATCTGTAAAGCGATCGCCTCTAAAATCCGCTTCGTTGAACTTATAGGCTTGCAGCATCGTCCCCATAGCCCCATCTAAGACGAGAATGTTTTTCTGTAAAGCTTCTTCTATTGCAGTCATTTATAAGTTTGCTAAGGCTTGATTTAAATCGTTTTGAATATCTTCAACATGCTCTAATCCTACTGATAGACGGACCATTCCGTCCGTTATCCCCACCTCCAAACGGTCAGATTCAGATAGTTTATTATGTGTTGTTGATGCCGGATGTGTGACGATCGTTCTGGAATCACCGAGATTAGAAGAAAGTGAAAGCATGCGCAACGCATCTAAAAAATTACGTCCCGCTTCAAGGCCGCCTTTGATTTCAAAAGCGATGATACTCCCACCTTGACTCATCTGCTTTTTGGCCAGTTCGTATTGGGGATGGGATTTTAAAAAAGGGTATTTTACCCAGTTAATTTTTGGGTGTTTTTCTAAAAACTCCGCAGTTGCTAGAGCGGACTGACAATGACGATCTACACGAACTGGAAGCGTCTCCATACTTTTGGATAAAACCCAAGCATTAAAAGGAGATAAAGCCGAACCAGTAGTTCGCGCAAAAAGATGAATTTCACGAATCAAATCCAAACTTCCTACAGTAACACCTCCAAGAACTCTTCCCTGTCCATCGATCAATTTGGTTGCAGAATGAATGACCAAGTCTGCCCCAAATTTGATGGGTTGTTGTAGATAAGGTGTTGCAAAACAATTATCAATGATTAAAATCAACTTGTATTTTTTCGCTATTTCGCCTAAGAAGGCTAAATCGAGAATGTCAACTCCTGGATTTGTGGGCGTTTCGGCATACAAAATCTTTGTGTTGGGCTGAATTAAACTCGTTATTGTTTCTGGTTCTTCTACCTTAAAATAAGAAGTTTCAATATTCCACTTGGGCAAATACTTTGTAAACAAACTGTGTGTTGCACCAAAGACAGACCGAGCTGAAACAACATGATCTCCCGCGTTGAGCAACGCAGCAAAGGTTCCATAGATAGCTCCCATTCCGGTGGCGAAAGAAACTCCATCCTCGGCACCTTCCATATCGGCAATTTTCTGAATAAACTCGGAAGTATTGGGATTAGAATAGCGACTGTATATTGTGCGTTGCTTCTCTTCAGCAAATGATGCACGCATATCCTCAGCGTCCTCAAACACAAAACTTGAGGTCAGGTGAATGGGCGTGGAATGTTCTAAATGTTGCGAACGTTCCATCTGTGTTCTGATGGCTTTTGTTTCTAATTTGTGGCTCATACCGTAACTCCGTTTAATACAATAATTTGGTTGATGATGATGTTCGGGTCTAAAGATTTAGAGACGGAACAATATTTTTCAAAAGAAAGTTGGGATGCGCGTTTTGCTTTTTCGGGAGTAATATCGTCTCCCTCAAGGAAAAGCGTAACATTGATTCCTTGAAAAGGTGCCGGAACTGCGTCAGCATCTCGAATACCTTCTACTTCCATTCGTAAAGTAACTGGATTGATTCGTTGCTTGTTTAGGATAGCCACAATATCAATACTGCTACATCCTGCAACCCCCATCAGTAAAACTTCCATGGGGCTTATGCCTTCGACCTTGCCTACTTTTTTGGACTTATTGTCCATCAAAACAGTTCGATCATTTGAGCTTTTAGCTTCAAAAAGATAATCTTCATTGATTCGGTTTAGCGAGATTTTCATGTTCAATAATATTAATTAAAAATGGGATGAATAAGGGGTATTACTTTTTCTGATTCCATCAAAAAGGCATCATGTCCATAATCGGAATGAATGGTTTGATGATTGATTGTTACACCAACCGCTCCTGCTCTTCGAACCGTTTCCTGATCTTCGGATAAAGGAAAAAAGAGATCGCTGTCGATAGAGAAAATATAAATCGATGCTTTTATGGTTTGTACGATTTCTTCAAACGATTTTCCGTCTCGGGTTATATCGATCGATCCGAGCACATGATTCATGGTTTTATATGCCTGCAACTGAAAACGTTCCGTTAGTTTTTTTCCGTGATGCATCAACCAAGACTCTACATTAAATACACCAAGATCTTTATTTACAGTACGGTTGAATCGCAATTTAAATGACTCTGGCGTACGATAACATAACATGGCATGCATACGTGCGATTTCGAGTGGCTTGGGATTGGTCGCTAGAATTTGCTTCTGTAAAAAAGTATTAGCAATCATCCAGTCAGTAGCCTTCCAATCGCCTCCAACCGGAATGAGATTAGTAATGAAGTTTGGAAACAAAGCCGCCATTTCCCACGCAATTCCTGCGCCAATAGAGCCACCTATTACCGTATGTAAATGACCGATCCCAAGGAGTTTTAAGCCCTCGTGAAAGAAGCCAGCAATAGTTCCAGCATTCCAAGTTTCATAATCATCGATTAAAATTCCATCAAAACCATTCCCCGGAATATTAAACGAAACAATTGCATACTTCCGCGTATCAATAGATTTCCCTTCTCCAATAAGCTTACTCCACCAGCCAAACTCACCCGTCACTCTAGAATCGCCCGTAAGGGGGTGATTTACCAAAATAACAGGAGCAGTAAGATAGTCTTGCCCAAAAGACTGAAAACTGAGCTTAACACCACTTGCCAGCGTTAATTGATGGATGCCATTATTGAGGTGGGTTGTATTCATTTTATTTTTTTAAAAAGCTTGTTTTAAATCATTTTTCAAATCCTCAACATCTTCTAAACCTATGGATAAACGGACTAAATCTTGTGTTACCCCAGTTGTTTCCTGCGCTTCTGCATTCAACTGTTGATGTGTTGTGCTCGCCGGATGAATGATTAAAGATTTGGTGTCGCCAATGTTAGCCAAGAGCGAGAAAATAGTGGTTTTATCTGCAACTTTTTTTGCAGCTTCAAAACCACCTTTTAAGCCAAAGGTTACGATACCGCTTTGTCCTTTGGGCAGATATTGTTTTGCCAAATCGCTGTAGGTACTGGATGCTAACCCCGGATAATTCACCCAAGCCACTTCTTCTTGTGCTTCTAACCAACGTGCAATTTCCAAGGCGTTTTGGGAATGCTGATTCATACGAAGAGCCAATGTCTCTAAACCTTGAATGATCTGAAAACTATTGAATGGGCTCAAGGCTGCACCAAAATCTCGAAGTCCTTCGATGCGAACTTTTGCAATAAAAGCTGCTGGTCCAAGGGCTTCGTGATACACTAAGCCGTGGTAACCCGGAGATGGCTCTGTAAATTCAGGGAACAAACCATTACCATAATCGAAGGTACCGGCATCAATGATGATACCGCCCAGAGAAGTTCCATTTCCATTGATGTACTTTGTGAGGGAATGAATTACAATATTAGCACCGTGTTCGATCGGATTCAATAAGGCTGGAGTTGCAACCGTATTGTCCACGATAAAAGGCACTTTGGCTTTTTTGGAGTAAGAAGCAATGGCCTTTAAGTCCAATACATCCAACTTTGGATTCCCAAGAGATTCAACAAAAAAGGCGCGGGTATTGTCTTGAACTGCTGCCTCAAAATTTACGGGATCGCTAGGATCTACAAATGTTGTTGTGATTCCCAAACGAGGGAGCGTAACATTTAACAGGTTATATGTACCACCATAAAGGCTACTAGAAGCTACGATATGATCTCCTGCTTTCAATAAAACCATAAGGGCTGTTGAAATTGCTGCTGTTCCAGACGCTGTAGAAACTGCTGCAATACCTCCTTCAAGAGCGGCAAGTCTTTGCTCTAAAACATCATTTGTTGGGTTGTTTAGTCGGGTGTATATATACCCAGGTTCTGCTAAAGAAAATAAATTAGCAGCCTGATCTGAATCATTAAAAACATAGGCTGTAGATTGGTATATGGGTACCGCTCGTGTTCCTTGGGTATTGCTTACATCGTGACCCGTATGAAGGGATTTGGTTTTGAAGTTTAGATTTTCCATTCTTAAATTAAATTAAATTCTTTTTTTATTTCGTCAATATGATCCAGTTTCTCCCAAGTGAATAACTCCACTTCTTGAGCAATTTTTCCACTATAAGGAGATTCAAAAGTTTTGGTTATTGTTTTAGGCTCCCGCCCCATATGCCCATAGGCAGCTGTTTCAGAATAAATCGGACTACGTAGTTTCAAACGTTGTTCGATCCCGTAAGGAGTTAAATCAAAAAGTGAAATGATTTTTTCTGCAATTGCACCATCCGTTAAGTTTACCTTGGCTTTCCCGTAGGTGTTTACCGCAATAGAAGTAGGTTGTGCTACACCTATTGCATAACTCAATTGCACTAAGAGTTCGTCAGCTACACCTGCAGCAACTAAGTTTTTGGCTATATGTCTGGATGCATAGGCAGCACTTCGATCTACTTTACTTGGATCCTTTCCGCTAAAGGCACCACCACCGTGTCCCCCTTTTCCTCCATAGGTATCCACAATTATTTTTCGCCCAGTCAAGCCCGTATCTCCATGGGGTCCTCCGATCACAAACTTTCCAGTTGGGTTGATGTGGTAGGTTATTTGATCGTCAAATAGACGCTGAATGCGTTCAGGCAATTGTGCTTTTACACGAGGAATTAAAAAAGTGATGAGGTCACTTTTAATTTTAGCCAACATCGCTTCATCATCAGAATCAAAAGGATCGTGTTGAGTTGAAATTACAATAGTATCGATTCGAATCGGCGTATCATTATCGTCGTATTCTAAAGTTACTTGTGACTTTGCATCGGGACGCAAATAAGTAATGTCATTCATCTCTCTTCTGAGTGCTGCTAATTCGATCAACAATTTATGAGACAAATCGAGTGCAAGTGGCATGTAGTTGTCGGTCTCATTGGAAGCGTATCCAAACATGATTCCTTGATCACCTGCTCCTTGATTTTTCTTATCTCTGCGTTCAACTCCCTGATTGATTTCTTGAGACTGTTCGTGGATTAGAGATATCACACCGCAAGAATCACCACTGAACTGATACTCACCTTTGGTGTATCCAATTTTGTTGATGGTATCACGTGCAATTTTCTGCACATCGAGATAGGTGCTACTCTTAACTTCCCCAGCTAACACAGCTTGACCAGTAGTTACTAAGGTTTCGCAAGCCACTTTACTTTCTGGATCAAAAGCTAAAAAGTTGTCTATTAATGCATCGCTAATTTGGTCAGCTACTTTGTCTGGGTGTCCTTCGCTTACGGACTCTGAGGTAAAAAAATATGACATATAAATTGCTTTCGGGAAGGATTTGAAGATTACTTCGTTGTGAAAGCAACACTGGTTTAGCATTTTTTTAATGAGGTCTGCAATCAGTCAAATCCTTCCTCAGTTGAATGGCAAAAATAAAACATAATTTTAAAATATAAAATGTTTTTACTGTAAAATATTTTTTGATCCTGATAAGAATACTTT
>CBFHHG010000057.1:0-10979 GCA_965655585.1 Candidatus Arcticimaribacter sp.
AGGGCAGCGCATCATTGTTATTTCGGGTCCTAATGCTGGGGGAAAAAGCATAACGTTAAAAACAATTGGTTTGTTGCAGCTGATGCTTCAGTCCGGCATGCTAATCCCAGTCCATGAGCAAAGCACTGTCTGTTTTTTCGATCAGATAATTACGGATATTGGAGACAATCAGTCCATCGAAAACCATCTGAGTACCTACTCCTATCGTTTAAAAAACATGAAGTACTTCATTCGGAAGTGCAACAAGAACACCCTTTTCTTAATCGATGAATTTGGAACTGGTTCTGACCCTGAATTAGGGGGTGCTTTAGCAGAAGCTTTTTTAGAAGAATTTTATAACAGAGAGGCATACGGGATTATTACTACCCACTATTCCAATCTTAAAGTATTGGCAAATGAGCTTCCTTTTATGACCAATGCCAATATGCAGTTTGACAACCATACGCTTGAGCCTGTGTTCAATCTGATCATGGGTGAAGCCGGTAGTTCTTTTACTTTTGAAGTTGCCCAGAAAAACGGCATCCCATACAGCCTTATCAACCGCGCAAAGAAGAAGATTGAGCGCGGTAAGGTTCGTTTTGACGCAACTATCGCTAAATTGCAAAAGGAGCGCTCCCAGATGACTAAAACAGGTGATTCACTCAGAAAGCAAGAAAGCAAGGCAATCGAAGAGAACGCACGTTTAGAACTTTTAAACAAAAAGATTAAAGAAAAGCTGATTGGCTATCAAGAGCTTTTTGATCATAACCAACGCATGATAGTGCTAGGCAACAAGGTCAATGAAGTGGCCGACCGTTATTTTGAGAACAATAAGAAACGGCCCTTAGTTGCTGATCTCCTGCGTTTAGTTGACGGAGAAAACTCCAAGCGTAAAAAGAAAACAGCAACAGAAAAAAAGAAAGATAAAGAAGTAAAAGAAAAAGCCAATGCAGAAGCCACCAAGGCAATGGTTGGCATTCGCAAGGAAAAGAAGAAAAAGAAAAAAGCTGCACCCGTGCCTGTAAAAGTTAAAATCAACTTTAAACTTGGAGATCAAGTTCGTTTGTTTGACGGAAAAGCGGTTGGTACTATTGATTCTATTGAAAAAGAAAAAGCAATTGTTAATTACGGTATGTTTACCACACAGGTTCGTCTAGAAGCGCTGGATTTGGTACAGGCTGCAAAAATTAAAAAATGAAAACGGCTATCATTCTTTTCGATGGTCCTTGTGTGTTGTGTAATGCATGGGTAAACCGCTTGTGTCAATGGGATCGGAAGGATCAACTTCGTTTTGCTAGTTTGGACAGTAAAACAGGACAGCAATTTTTTAAAGAGCGAAGCTTAGATCCTACAGAAATAGATAGCGTTATCTTTTGGATTCCAAAAGTAACCTATGCACTCGAGGCTCAGGCTACTTTTGAATTATTCAGAACCTTGGGCGGTGGTTTTAAAGTGCTTACGCTCTTTAACATTCTTCCCAGCTCCTTTACCCGAGGCATATACCGTTTAATTGCAAGGAACAGATATCGATGGTTTGGCAAGTTGGATGCTTGCCCCCTACCCAACCCAGAGTATGCGCATAAGTTTTTAAATTAATACCGAGGTTGTTTGCCGTTTTATTTTGTATTTTCCCGTTATGAAAAAGCTGTTTTTACTCCTTACAATAAGTTGTGTTACTTCTTCAGTCTTGGCCCAGGACTGGGCTAACCTTGAGCGTTTTAAAAAAGAAAATTTAACCATCATGGAAGAGCAAAAAACAGCCCAAAGGATAGTGTTTATGGGGAATAGCATTACGGAAGGCTGGTCCAATTTTGATCCTGATTTCTTTAACGAAAATCAATACATTAATAGAGGGATTGGGGGACAAACTACACCTCAAATGCTATTGCGTTTTAGACAAGATGTAGTAGACATTAAAGCAAATACAGTAGTAATTCTTGCTGGAATTAATGATATCGCAGAAAATACAGGGCCGATGACCTTGAATCAAATTCTAGGTAATATTATATCGATGTGTGAATTGGCGGATCAAAACAATATTCGTGTAATTTTATGTAGTGTGCTCCCAGCAAATAATTTTCCATGGCAACCAAAAATCAATCCAACCCAAAAGGTAATCGAACTCAATGAAATGATTCTTGAATATGCAAATTCAAAATCCATTACCTATATAGATTATTATTCTGCAATGGTTGACGAACAACAAGGCCTTATCCCTTCTTATGGCTATGATCCTGTGCACCCAAACCTTGAGGGCTACCTTGTTATGAAACACCTACTTTCAGAAGTTCTGAAATAGTACAATACTCTTTTACTTCATTTTGGTTCTAATAAAAAATATATATAATATATTTAAATATATTTTTATACATTTATATCCATGTTGATGTGAATAAAAATTTGCATCCTTTTTTTAAAATAATTTATAAGCCCCCTTATGAAAAATACCTTATCCATTATACTGCGCCTCATCGTAGCAGTAATTTTACTACAAACCCTTCGGTTTAAATTTTTAGCACACCCCGATAGTGTTTATATCTTCACAAAAGTGGGAATGGAGCCTTGGGGAAGAATCGGTATTGGTGTTTTAGAACTGATTGCCAGTATTCTTTTGTTTTTCCCAAAGAGAATTTGGTTGGGATCCGGACTTGCTGCTGGTCTTATGGCTGGAGCAGTAATGATGCATTTAACCATGATCGGAATAGAGGTTAAAGGTGATGGAGGTGCTTTGTTTTATACGGCAATTATCACCCTTATTCTAAGTCTCACAATTTTATGGTCCCAAAAGAAAGACATTCCTTTTTTAAATCTATAATTTTACATCTTACTTATGAAAACTGAATTGAAACCACCCCAATGGATGCAAATATCCGTTATCCTATTATTCATCTGGAATCTTGTTGGAATCTTTGCTTTTATTTCTGATCTTATTACAGACCCAAGTACCTTAGATCAGATTCAACAAGACTTTCGTGCAAATTTCCCTTTATGGACTAAAATTATATACGGTTTAGCTGTGGGGCTTGGTACACTCGGAACCTATGGGTTAATTCGCCGCAAAAGCTGGTCGAAAGCTGTTTTGGTTATTTCCTTGCTCAGTGTGATTATTCAAATGTATCACAGCATGTTCATTGCAGGGGCAATTGAAACTTTTGGCAGTTCGATAGCGATTTTACCTACAATTGTAGTTCTTTTATCCCTTTGTCTGGTTTGGATTGCCCAACTGTACGGTCGAAAGGGTTGGTTTATTTAAGCTTCCCTATCGATTTGGCTACAAACATGGAAACTGCTGCATCACCAGTTACGTTGACTACAGTTCGGCACATATCCAAGGGCCTATCGATTGCAAATATCAAGGCCAGTCCAGCTTCTGGGATTCCAGCTTGAGCCAAAACAATAACCAACATCACAATCCCTGCGCTAGGAACAGCGGCTGTTCCTATTGAGGCTAGAGTTGCTGTAAAAATAATCCCCAATTGTGCAGCTAAACTCAAGTCCAAACCAAAGGCTTGTGCAATAAAAACAGCTGCTACGCCCTGATAGACACTAGTACCGTCCATATTAATGGTAGCACCTATCGGCAGTACAAAACTCGTTACTTCTTTATCTACTCCCAACTGATCTTCCACACACTCCATAGTAACAGGTAGTGTTGCTGCACTTGAACTTGTAGAAAAAGCAAGTAATTGTGCTGGAGCGATTCCTCTAAAGAAAAAGGAAGTACTCTTTTTAACTACAACGCGAACGAAGAGTGCGTACACACCGATCATAGCCGCTAGGCCTAACAATAAAGTAACTGCATAAAGTGCTAGTGCCTTAAATAGCTCTAAGCTTGGAGCTTCGACCACCAATGCAGCTAGAAGAGCAAATACACCGTAGGGCGCTGCTAGCATGATGAGATCAATGAGTTTTAAAATCACCGCATTAAAAGAGTCAAAAAAACTTTTGACAGCTGAGGATTGTTTTTCGGGAATAAGAATAATCCCAATACCAAAAAACATGGCAAAGAATATAATTTGCAACATATTACGGTTGTTGCTAGCTGCAGCAAAAATATTTGAAGGGACAATGTCAACGAGCGCTTGTAATGGACCTGCACTACTCTGTTTAGCAGCAGCTTCTCGCTTCTGGTTTGCATCAGAAGCATAAGCTTCTACTAATTCTTTGCGTGTTTCTACACTGATCGATTTCCCAGGTTGTATGGTGTTGACCAAAACCAAACCAATAACAACAGCGACCAAGGTGGTGCTTATGTAGGTTAAAATCGTTCTCCCTCCCATTTGCGAGAGCTTAGAAATGTCTTTTAGATCAGAAACTCCTTTTATAAGCGATGCTAATATTAAAGGAATTGCAATTAGCTTTAAGAGGTTGATGAAAATAGTACCAAACGGTTTGATGTAATCCCCAACAAATTGAGAACCACCGCCAACGTATGACATCACTAATCCAAAAAGGACACCCAGTGTCATTCCGATTAAAATTTTCCAGTGTAAAGCTAATTTTTTCATAAACTAAATTTTATTTGTTCGGCTAAGTAAGCTGTAATCTGCGAGAACTAAAGCTGCCATTGCTTCAACAATTGGCACCGCTCTAGGTACAACACAAGGATCGTGCCTGCCTTTTCCTTCCATCACTACTTTCTGTCCTTTATTATCGATGGTGTCCTGTGCCTGCATTACGGTTGCTACAGGTTTGAATGCTACGTTAAAGTAAACATCCATCCCATTCGAAATACCTCCTTGAATACCACCCGAGCGATTCGATTGTGTAGTCCCATCGGTATTGAATGGATCGTTGTGTTGACTCCCTTTCATTTGTGAGCCATCAAAACCACTTCCGTATTCAAAGCCTTTTACGGCATTAATGGACAACATCGCTTTACCTAATTCGGCGTGAAGTTTATCGAAGGCGGGTTCACCTAGGCCAACGGGTACATTTTGAATTACACAAGTAATAACACCCCCTACAGTATCACCTTCTTTTCGAATTTGACGGATATACGCCTCCATTTGTTCTGCCATAATTGGATCGGCACAACGTACAGGATTTTCTTCTATGGTAGCAAAATTGAGTTCTTGATAGGGTGTTTCCATTTTAAGTGGACCAACTGCCGATACAAATGCTGTAAACTTAATGTTTGATAAAAATTGCTTGGCAATGGCTCCGGCTACTACCCTACTTGCTGTTTCTCTTGCCGAACTCCTTCCACCACCACGATAATCTCGAAACCCATATTTTTGATCGTACACATAATCTGCATGTGATGGACGATAACTGTCTTTTATATGACCGTAGTCTTTGGATTTTTGGTTTGTATTGTGAATAGCGAAGCCTATGGGGGTACCCGTAGTTTTGCCTTCAAATATTCCAGAATAAAAAACAACTTCATCCGGCTCCTTTCGTTGGGTTACAATTGCTGATTGACCCGGTTTTCTGCGATTCAGCTCCTTTTGAATTGCATCGATATCCAAAACAATTCCTGCCGGACATCCATCAATTACTCCGCCCAATGCTGGTCCGTGAGATTCTCCAAAAGTTGTTACATTGAATAATGTTCCAAAACTATTTCCTGCCATATTATATCTATAAGATTCACAAATATACTATATTAAATTACTATCAGAAATCATTCCGTACACTCAATCACATTCTAAGATTTGGAAGCGAATTTTATCAGTTGAATTCTTATATTTGTGCATGAAAAAAATCAAATTCATTGCAGCTTGTTGTATCGCAATCAGTTTCTCTATAGGTTCATGTACTTCACTTGAGCCCAATACTTTTGTCATTAATGGAACAACAGACCACACAGATGGTTCGAGTGTTTACCGCATAAAATCGGGGCCAAACGGTCAGCCCATAACCATAGATTCTACTATAGTAGTCGATGGATCGTTTGAACTTAAAGGCGCATTAGATCAGATTGATATCAATTTTATTTTTCTTGATGGAATTAACGGAAATGTTCCTGTCATCCTAGAGGAAGGAGTAATTGATTTAAACATTTTCAAAGACAGCATAGGTTCCTCGATTACTGCTGGAACTCCCTCAAACAATAATTTAGCTCAGTACAGAGAATCGACTCAAGGTTTTGCAAAAGACATGAGAACCTTGGTTCAAGAAATAAATGAAGCCAATACTCTTGGCGATAATATTCTTGCAGAAGATCTTACTGCAAAATACAAAGCAGTAGAGGCAAATTTAAATGCGTATGAAAGAGACTTTATGAACTCCAACCCTCAATCGTATGTTGCTTCTCTGATTTTGGAACGCCTCGTTACTACCAAGGCAATGCGTTCTTCTGAAGCCAAGCTTATTTTCAATGGTTTTGATCCCAAAATAAGAAGTAGTGTTTCTGGCAAAAAAGTTGAAGCAATCATCAGTGCTCCCTCCAATCCAACGGCTATAGGTGAAATTGCTCCAACATTTGAAGGTCCTACTCCTACCGGAGAAATAATTTCGCTAGCATCACTCAAAGGAAAGGTTACCATCATTGACTTTTGGGCAGCTTGGTGTCGACCCTGTCGTATTGAAAATCCAAACTTAGTACGTCTCTACAAACGCATGCACCCTAAAGGTCTTGAAATTATTGGCGTTTCTCTGGATAAAAATAAATCGAGTTGGGTACGTGCAATTGAAGACGATGGTCTCAATTGGAATCATGTTTCTAATTTAAAATATTGGCAAGATCCAATTGCCTTACTATACGGAGTTCGCAGTATTCCAGCTGCATTTGTTTTGAATAAAGACGGTGTTATCGTTGCGAAAAACTTAAGAGGTGCGCAATTAGATGCAAAAATTGAAGAGCTCCTCAATGAATAAATAAAATAAGACTTCTCCCCAAAAGAGTTTTTGTTGTAGTTCAAGATAAGTACATCAAATGGCTTGCAATCGTTATCCAAGGTTCTGTTTGGGTATGGCAAGAAAAGGAAGGCCGCAAAATTTTATTGTACGATGTAATCCCTCTTGAAACCTGCTCGCTATCGCTTGCAGCAACTTTCAAGGATTATAAAAGTCTTGTTCATGCACGAACAGAACATAATACTACTCTTATAAAAATACCACTGCGCTTTGTAAAGCAATGGAGTTTTGAGTATCAGTCGCGGTTTCGGTTCACTACACAAGCATTTAATGCGCGTTATGAGGATTTATTGATCTTCCATAAAAGCTTAGCACTCATAGGGTATAAACTTGAAGTAACCGATACAGCCTCAGGTAAAATTCCTAAATACTCTATTGAATGTTGAGCCGATCGCGCAATTCCGATATGGGCACAATGGTGCATGTATGAAGCTAAAGTGAAAAAAGTTTTTATATTAAACTCAAGTCATACAACTAACTTTTCGCAACCTGATAAACTAGCAGCAATGCTGTTAGAAGTAATTCAATAGTTAAATAAAAACATTCTTTAATCTAAGTGCTGGCGTATTGTCAGCACTTTTAGTTTTTCTTAAATAAGATAAAACCAGTAACCACAGTAACAACGACCAAAAGAACAAGTGTTGTAAATGAAGTCTCAATGACCGATGGAACCAAGATAAGTGTAGCCAGTATACCTCCGATTGCGCCGCCAAAATGAGCGGTATGACCAATATTATCTTGTTGTTTTTTCATTCCAAAAAGCGTATAAACTAAATACCCAATCCCAAAAACGTAACCTGGAAGCGGCACTGGAAAGATGAACAGGGCCAATTTCATTTCTGGATACATCAAGATGGTGGCATATAAAATACCCATGATGGCTCCACTTGCACCTACTGCACTATAATAGGGATTGTCACGATGAAAGTACAAGGCAAAAAGATTCCCAGCTATTAGACAGGAAAAGTATAGGATGATAAAATTAAACACTCCAAGCCCAGCTAATGCCTGTCCACCAAAAAGATACAATGCAAACATATTGAATCCCAAGTGTGCCATATCGACATGTAAAAAAGCTGAGCTGACGATACGATACGATTGCCCTCCTTTAACAGCTGCAATACTGAATTTAAAGCGGTTGAAAAAGAGTGTATCCTTGAACCCCTTTAATGAAAAAAGAACATTAACAATAAGGATTGTCAAAATTAATGGTGGAAGTGAATGCATATCGCTTTATTATTGGGATCAAATATACTTATATTTGTTAAAAAAAATTGTGCAGTTAATCTTGTTCCTGATTGCCTACCCCATAATCATTGGGGTTTCGCTTTTACCCCACTTTTTATTGTACCGAATTGCTGACTTCTTGTATCTAGTGTTATACAAACTCATTGGATATCGAACTGAAGTAGTTCGTAAAAATTTGAATCTGAGTTTTCCAGAGAAAAGCCAAGATGAACTCAAAGTAATTGAGCACGCATTTTATCGACATTTGTGTGATATATTTGTAGAAATGCTCAAAGCATTGACGGTTACAAAAAAGCAAGTGTTGAAGCGATATCAATTCAATAATCTTGAAATAATCAACCAACATTTAAGAAAAAACAGAGGGGTTGTACTCGTTTGTGGTCACTATTCCAGTTGGGAAGCTATGCTCTCGATTGGGTATCATCTTGATGGGAAAGGCTATGCAGTTTATACTCCTTTATCCAATAAATATTTTGAACGCTTGATTGTTAAATCAAGAGCTAAACATCGAATCTATCTTGGATCACGCTATGATGTTCTCCAAGATATTGAAATGCATCAAAAAAATAACATCAGCTACATATATGGTTTGGCGGCTGACCAGTCGCCCATGCCAAAACCAAAAAGTTATTGGAGGCCATTTATGGGCGTAGAAGTTCCAGTTTTTACGGGGGCAGAACGTATGGCTAGACAGTTCGACTTACCCATAGTATTTGCTGATATAAATCGAGTGAAGCGCGGGTATTATACACTGGATATTAGTCTCATTACTGATAAACCGAAAGAAACAAAAGAAAATGAGATAACGGATATTTTCATAGAAACGCTAGAAGCTCAAATACGCAAAGATCCATCACAATATTTTTGGACACACAATCGATTCAAGCACATGGACAAAAACCCTAAGTTAGTTTCCCAAAGCGAGTAACTCTTCTTTAAAACGGTTCATCAACAAATCTGCGGCTTCTTGAGAAGGAGCTTCGGTGTATACACGAATAATGGGCTCCGTATTCGACTTTCTTAAATGTACCCAAGAAGCTTCAAAATCAATTTTCACTCCATCAACTGTATTGGGTTTGTTATTGGCGTATTTCTTTTCAATAGCCAGCAAGAGAGCGTCTACATCCATTGTAGGTTCCAATTCAATTTTCCCTTTACTCATAAAATATTCTGGATAGCTTTTCTTTAATTCAGAGACAGAAAGCTTACGAACACTGAGCAGTGATAAAAACAAAGCAGTTCCAATTAAAGAATCTCTTCCATAATGTAACTGAGGGTCGATAATTCCGCCGTTACCCTCACCACCAATAACCGCATTTACAGCTTTCATTTTAGTAACTACATTTACCTCACCAACAGCGCTACTGTAGTAAGTGCCTCCATGTTTTTCGGTTACATCCCGAAGGGCACGAGTCGATGACATATTGGAAACTGTATTTCCAGGCGTTTTAGACAACACGTAATCTGCACAGGCTACTAAGGTGTATTCTTCTCCAAACATAGCTCCATTTTCATCCATAAAAGCCAATCGATCTACATCGGGATCTACAACCAATCCGAAATCGGCTCCCGATTCAACTACAAGAGCAGAAAGGTCACCTAAGTGTTCTTTTAAGGGTTCTGGGTTGTGTGGGAAATGACCATTTGGCTCACAAAACAATTCAATCACCTCAATATTTAATTCCTTTAGTAATGCAGGAATTGCTAGGCCTCCAATCGAATTTACACCATCTACAACCACTTTAAACCCACTGGACCGTATTGACTCAAGGTCAACCAAAGGATGATTTAAAACAGCTTGTATGTGCATATCCAAACTCGTATCATCAGGTGTTACACTTCCCAAATCGTCTACAGAAGCAAAATTAAAGTTTTCTTGCTCTGCTATGGCTAGAATTTGAGCGCCAGCTTCAGCACTTAAAAACTCACCATTTGCGTCCAATAACTTCAATGCATTCCATTGCTTTGGGTTGTGACTTGCAGTCAATATAATTCCGCCCTGTGCATGAGCCCTTGGCACAACCATTTCGACCGTTGGTGTAGTTGCCAAAGCCAAATCAATTACGTCTATTCCCATTCCGACTAACGTATTGGATACTAAAGCCTGTACCATTGCTCCAGATATTCGGGCATCACGACCTATAACAATACTACATTTTGAGGCATCGGTATGCGATAAAATGTATTGACCATAGGCAGCAGCAAAACGAACAATGTCAATTGGAGTTAAATTGTCGGAGGGCTTACCTCCTATTGTACCCCGGATTCCAGAAATGGATTTGATTAATGTCATAAACGTATTTTTATCAAAGATAATCTAGTTCTAAAAAAAACGAAGTTGTTTTTGAATTAAATAAGTTACTTCTGAAAAAAGAAAACTAGTTTTAGCAGATGAATTATTTAGCACATATTTATTTATCGGGAACACATACGGAGCTTCGGTTTGGAAATTTTATTGCGGATGCAGTTCCCGGGAAACAATATGCAGTTTACAGTAAAGGAGTTCAAGAGGGGATTCTATTGCATCGTGCAATTGACACCTTTACCGACCAACATCCCCTCTTCAGAAAGCACTGCAAGCTTTTATTTCCAAACTTTGGACATTACAGTAGGGTCATTGTCGATATGTTTTACGATCACTTTCTGGCTTCACTTTGGGAAAATTATCACCCGCAAACGCTCGAAAAATTTTCCAAAGATTTTTATGATGAAATTGACCAGCAAAAAGCGCTTTTACCCAATAAAATGAAAAAGGCTTTCCCTTATATGAAAGAGCAAAATTGGTTGACCCAATACAAATCTATTGCTGGTTTGGAAACTATTTTAAGTCAAATGGAGCGTCGTACACAATTTGAATCCAATTTAAGTGCTTCGGTAAAAAATTTAAAAAC
>CBFHHG010000058.1:0-10626 GCA_965655585.1 Candidatus Arcticimaribacter sp.
GTCATTACGTAATCATGGCTACCAAGAAAGGACAGGTTAAAAAAACCTTATTGGAGCAATATTCACGCCCACGAGCCAACGGTATCAATGGTATTTCCATTAAAGAAGATGATGAATTACTTGAAGCCAAATTAACTACAGGTAACAGTCAGATTTTACTTGCGGTTAAATCGGGGAAAGCCATTCGATTTGAAGAAGATAAAACGCGACCCATGGGACGAAGTGCTTCGGGAGTTCGTGGAATAACCTTGAATGGTCCTTCCGATGAAGTTATTGGAATGGTATCGGTTAGTGACTCTGAAACCGAAATCTTAGTAGTTTCTGAGAACGGTTATGGCAAACGTTCTAGCTTGGATGACTACCGAACTACTAATAGAGGTGGTAAAGGAGTAAAAACCTTATCAATTACAGACAAAACAGGGGAGTTGGTTTCGATTAAAAACGTAAGCGACCTGGATGATCTAATGATTATTAATAAATCGGGAATCGCTATCCGAATGGATGTAGCCGATTTACGTGTAATGGGACGAGCTACTCAAGGGGTTAAGTTGATTAATCTTAAAGGAAGTGATACCATTGCTGCTGTAGCCAAAGTGATGAAAGATGACGAAGAAATCCCAGAAGTTTCTGAGGATGATCTTCCGACTTCAGAAACTGATGGCACGAATCTTGAATAAAACCAAACAATAATAAAATTTCTAAGATGAAACATTTTTTTACATTTCTTTTAACTCTAGTGGTAACCCTTGGGTGGGCTCAAAAAAAAGAACTTAAACAAGCACAAAAGCTTTATAAGTCAGCTAAAATATCAGAGGCCAAGGCTTCATTAGATGCTAACCAAGCTCTATTGGAATCAGCCGAATTGAAATATGCTGCGCCTTACAACCTTTTACGCTCTCAAATTGCTTTAGCAGAAAAGAATTACCAAGCTTCCTATGATTATTTGCAACTGGCTCAAAAAGATTCGGGACTAAGTTCTAAAACGGGAGAACAAAAAAGACTTTTGATTGCTGCAATAATTAATACTGCAATTGAACAATCAGAAAATAAAGAGTTTGTTGCTTCTGCACAAAACTTATATTTATCCTATGTAATTGATCCTGATGCGAATGTTGATTACCTTTATTACGCAGCTTCAAATGCAGTAAATGCATCTGAGTATGAATTATCACTCAAGTATTACCTGATATTAAAGGATATCAAGTACTCAGGTATTACGACCAAACGATATGTGACTGAGGTAGCAAACAATACGGAAATAGAAGTTTCAGAGTCAGAGTATTCTATTTATCAAAAATCTAAAGATTACACTAATTTTAGAACAGAAGATACTGAATCTAAATTCCCCGAGATTGTTAAAAACATCGCCTTGATTTATAATCAATTAGGAGAAAAAGAAAAAGCAATTGAAGCAGTTAAAGATGCTCGTGCTGAAAATCCAAATGATTTAGGTTTAATTCTAACCGAAGCGAATATATACATTGAGTTAGATGAGAAAGAAAAATTCAAAGTATTGATGGGAGAAGCTATTGCGCAGGATCCAGAAAACGCAAACTTATACTACAACCTCGGGGTAGTTACTGCCGATTTAGGAGATAATGAAAAAGCAAGAGCTTACTATGAAAAAGCTATCGAACTTGACTCTTCAATGGAAGACGCCTACTTGAACCTTGTAGCACTTATTTTAAAGGATGAAACCTCCATAGTTGAGGAAATGAATTCTTTGGGAAATTCCAGAGCTGATAATGCAAAGTATGACCTATTGAAAGAAAAGCGTGAGCTTGTTTATTCGGAATGTGTACCGATTCTAAAAAAGCTCATCTCTATTTCTGATTCTAATCAAGAGGCGGCTCGAACCCTTATGAATATCTATGCAACTCTAGGTAATAACGAAGGTTTTATGGAAATGAAAAAATTACTAGAATAGTTCAAGTTCCTATATCTTAATAAAAAAACCTTCAGAAATGAAGGTTTTTTTGTTTTTGAACAGGCTCATATTATTTTTTTGATCATTCGAAGTTTGTGGGAATGATTCTGAATTTCTTTGTTGTAAATACCGGTTTGATCTATTGGATCAATGCGTACTTTTCCATGGGCATGAATAATCCTGTGGTCTTGTAATAGAATACCAACATGCGTTATGGATCCTTCTTTATTGTCAAAAAACGCTAGATCACCGGGTTCACTTTCTTCTATAAAGCTGAGTGTAACCCCTTGTTTTGCTTGTTGCGAAGCATCTCTTTTCAGCGGTATTCCATTAAGCTTATACACCATTTGGGAAAACCCAGAACAATCGATACCCAAAGGTGTTTTGCCACCCCACAAATAGGGAGCATGGAGGTACGAAAAAGCAGTTTTAACCAACTGGCTTTTCTCGCGAGAATTTGTGAATTCTCCTTCAAATTGATGTTTTAAGACATCAAGATGTCTCAGGTCGCTACCAAGCGGGATCGGGAATAACCCTGAATTCGGTAAACTCACATAGTCCAAAAGATTGACTGAATGTTTTACTTCAAGCTCGGAATTGCTTCTATAGATTTCTTCTGGAATTTCAATACATTGGTTCGAGCAAATCCAACCTTCATAACTGTCCCATTGATTTCTTATTTTGAACCAATCTTTTCTGTGATCAATGATTTTAAAACAATCTCCATAGAGGAGCTGAGAAACCTGCTCACTTGTGTGATTATAATCATTTCTGAGAGGGACAATTCCTAAAGGACAAATACCGAACTTCAATTCAAAAAGTATAATTAATAAGAACTCGTTTAAAACTGAAGCTAAAATAATCAATTTTAATCCATCCGAAGAGCTGATGATTTAAAATAAGTGTGAAGAATCATTTTCTTACCTTTGAAGTACAGTTGAGCTGAATTGCATGCTGAATTGATTTTAAAAGATAGGCTTCGATTTTATGAAAAAAATACTGCAATCGTTTTTCAATTACCAATCCATGATTTATAAGGCGATTTTATTTGTCTTTACCTGCTTGTTTATTGTTTATTTCTTTCCCAAAAAGGGTCAATTTAAATATGAGTTCAATAAAGGACAGACTTGGGAGTACGAAAACTTATATGCTCCTTTTGACTTTGCTATTTTAAAATCAGAAAAAGAACTTTTGTTGGAACGCGACCAACTGAAAAAAGAAATTCCTACCTATTTTAATCAAAACACCACTGTAATTGAAGAGGTGGAGGCAATGTATGCACAAAAGTTCTCAACCTATTTTACATATCCAGTAAATTCTTCGCGCTACAAGCGACATTTCGAGTTTGGTTTAAATATCATTAAGGAAATTTACAGCACGGGTGTTCTACCTCTAAATTATAACCATGAAGGAGGTGATCGTGTTGGGCTGATTCAAGATCACGCAGAAACTGAACTGGATTTTAATCAATTGCTTCAGCCGGCAGAGCTTTCTCGGTTTTTAGACAAAAAATTATCCTCAACTTCATTTGTGCGTTTTAAAAATGAATATTATAAACTCCTGTTTGAAATCATAGAGCCCAATCTAATCTATGATGAACGATTCAATGAGCAGTTATTAGAAAGCGCTTATTCGAAACTCGCAATTTCTCGGGACTTAATTACCGTGGGGAGTATTTTGATTTCTAAAGGAGAGCTGATAGATGAAACTAATTTCCAAGAATTAGAATCCCTAAAACTTCAATACGACACACGTCTTTACACGGATGCGAACATCTACTGGATTTTAGTGGGCTATATCATTTTAGTTGGACTGACGCTTTTGATGTTGTTTTTATTCATTTATAAGTACCGCCCAATCATTTTTAATAACAACACCAAAATGACCTTCATCTTTTTTAATGTTATGTTGGTAGTGGCTTCTACCATAACCGTTTTGAATTTTGATAGTTCTTTTCTGTATATCGTTCCTATATGTATTTTACCCTTGATCTTAAAAGCCTTTTTTGATGCACGCGTAGGTCTTTTTGTTCATGTGTTAACTGTTTTATTATTAGGATTTATTGTGCCCAATAGCTTTGAGTATATTTTTCTTCAAATCATGGCCGGTATTGTAACTGTTTTGTCAGTATCCGAATTGTATAAAAGAGCCAATCTGTTTATTTCTGTTGGACAAATTATTTGCATCTACCTAATCGGATATTTTGCTTTTTTTGTAATTCACGAAGGGGGAATCGAAGGGATTTCTTTTCCAATCATTGGATTGTTTGTACTCAACGGTGTGTTTACTTTATTTGTGCAACCGCTGATTTATTTGTTTGAAAAACTATTCAATTTAGTTTCTGATGTGTCTCTTTTAGAATTGTCTGATACCAATTCTGATTTTTTTAAAGAATTTTCTGACAAAGCACCTGGAACTTTTCATCATTCCTTGCAAGTATCTAACCTTGCAGAATCTGCTGCGAGTGCCATTGGGGCAAATGCATTGCTCACCAGAGTAGGGGCCTTGTACCATGATATAGGGAAAATCAGTAATCCTGTTTTTTTTAGCGAAAATCAAAGAGGTAGTATTTCTCCACACAATGATATTAGCCCGAAAGAAAGTGCTCAAATCATCATCGATCATGTCATAAAAGGTGTTGAAGCGGC
Source organism: Candidatus Arcticimaribacter sp. (assembly GCA_965655585.1). GTDB lineage: Bacteria > Bacteroidota > Bacteroidia > Flavobacteriales > Flavobacteriaceae > Arcticimaribacter. Next base: position 4,576 of record CBFHHG010000058.1, read on the forward strand.
AAAAAAGATCAAGCTTCCCGATCGTGTAGTTGATTTTATTAGAACCCATCATGGGACTTCTAGGGTGTATTTTTTCTATAAAAAGCATGAAGAACTTTTTGGAGAAGCTAATCCAGAAGATTTTAGCTACTTAGGCCCCAAGCCATTTTCTAAGGAGACTGCCATTTTAATGATGGCCGATAGTGTTGAGGCTGCCTCAAAAAGCTTGAAAGCGCCTACTATTGAATTATTGAAAAATTTTGTCAACAAGATTGTAAACCAACAGCTGGAGGAAAAGCAATTCATGAACTCAAATATTACTTTAGCAGAGATCGAAACGGTTAAAAAAGTATTTACTGATAAACTGATAAATATATATCATTTACGCATAGAATATCCCGAATAAATTAAGCCACAATTTTTGAGAAAACCATTGTATAATTCTATTTAAAAAATTACATTTGCACTTCTGTTATCAGCATTATTGGAGAGGTGCCAGAGTGGTAATGGAGCAGATTGCTAATCTGTCGACGGGTAACTGTCGCCAGGGTTCGAGTCCCTGTCTCTCCGCAAAACAAAGCCCGTAACTTAACGTTAACGGGCTTTTTTTTTGCAATCAACTGACGAGCAGATATAATTCATTTTCATAAGTTGCAAGAACCAAGTAGTTATGATTGAGTTTTATTTAGTGAAATTCTTTGTCCAGTATAATCAATATTTATTTTGATCTTAAAGAATTGGCAATACCATTAAAACCTTAACAAATAATAGACTAAATAAATGTTATCTTCTATTGTTCACCATTTTTTTTTTTGTTAGCAATAATTTAGATAAATTTGTATTTTATTATCATATATAATATTCCAAAATTTAAAACATACTATAATTTCATCAAATGAATCAATACAAAAACATGATTTTAATAATTCAAAAATATTTTCTTACTATATTTATATTATTGTTTGTTGGATTTACCGGAAACAGCGCTTATGCTTCATCAATTGAGAGCTCAAGTGAAAACGTTTTACCACACCTTACTCTAGCAGATGAAGATGGAGATGGAGTAGAAGATGAAGACGACTCCTGCTCTGGTACCCCAGCTGGAGAAGCTGTAGATGCCAATGGATGTGGCGATTCTCAAAAAGATGGTGATGGTGATGGTGTAACCGATAATCTAGATGCTTGTCCAGATTCAACACTAGGAGCTCAAGTAGATGCAAATGGATGTAATACAAACCCTGAACCGGGATCAGGAGACGGTGGTAGCTCAAATACTGGAACGGCTACAGATACCGGCTCTGGTTCAGACGATGGAGGTAGCTCAAATACAGGAACAGCTACAGATACCGGCTCTGGTTTAGACGATGGTGGTAGTTCAAATACTGGAACGGCTACAGATACCGGCTCTGGTTTAGACGATGGTGGTAGCTCAAATACTGGAACGGCTACAGATACCGGCTCTGGTTCAGACGATGGAGGTAGCTCAAATACAGGAACAGCTACAGATACTGGCTTTGGTTCAGACGATGGAGGTAGCTCAAATACAGGAACAGCTACAGATACTGGCTTTGGTTCAGGCGATGGAAGTAATCCAAACACTGGAACAGTTACCAATACAGGGCCAGGTTCGGGAGATGGAGGTAGTCCAAGTACAGGAACAACCACCCAAACCTGTTCGATTGCTGTATCACTTTCTAGTGGGTCTCAATTTCAGACCGTACAAGCAGGTAGTACACTAGCGAAAGTTGTTTATCAATTTGAGTCTACTTGTGCCAATATCAATGTTGATGTATTCGGTTTGCCTCCCGGAATAAGTTGGGAAAGGCAACTGAACAACATCATAATTTCAGGACAGTCACAAGTTTCTCAAGGAGTTTTTCCTTACACAATTTTTCTTTTTAACGATTTAACAAATTCTCCAAATGGTTTATTGGCAGAAGCAACTATAAGTGGAGAGATCATCTTGACAGGAAGTAATACAAGTACAACTACAAGTACAAGTACAAGTACAAGCACAAGTACAAGTACAAGTACAAGTTCAAGCACAAGTACAAGTACAAGTACAAGTACAAGCACAAGTACAAGCACAAGTACAAGTACAAGCACAACTACAAGTACAAGTACCGGGACAATCACTGGACCGGGTTTTGGAGATGTAGGTAATCCGAATACGGGAACTGCTACTCAATCGTGTTTTATTGCTTTGTCGTTATCTAGCGGGCCTCAATTTCAAGATGTAAAAGCAGGAGAACCCATAGCGAATACTATATATGAATTTCAATCAGATTGTATAGGATCGAATCTTGGAGCATCAATAAATATTATTGGACTTCCAACCGGAATAAATTGGGAAGGACAAGGAAGTGAAATTGTTCTTTCTGGTCTTGCAGATGCAACTCCTGGTAATTATCCCTACACAATTTTCATAGATAACAGCTCAGGAATTACTGCGAATGAGCCTGTTATACGAGCATTCATTCAGGGAGAAATTATTGTTTTAGGAGATGGGAACAATGGTGATGATGGATCAGCAGAACCCTCATTTGGTGACAACTACAGCACTGAAAATGGTTGTGAAATAAATATTTCAAATTTGCCTTCCGCTGGAGCAATCGAAAAGGTTTGTTCGACAGAACCTTTTAATAAAGAAATTGTAGTTAGTTCAACATGCTCAAATAGCATTATTTCCGGTCAAGTAACCGGACTTCCCCCAGGTTGGACTATTTCCACTAGCTTGGATGCAAACAACAATACGATTTTAACCATAGTGTCGGCTCCAGAAAATGTTGAGGGTATTTATGATTTAAATTTAATAATAACTGATTCTTCTATAAACTTTATAAATGAAACCTCTTTAATACTTGAACTTTCATCAGATTGTGACGATATTGATGCAGGAGGTGGCAATGGACAAGGAGATGGAAACGGTTTAGGTGAAGGTGTTCCTTCGGTCTTGAATGATCTTGATAATGACGGTGTTCCAAATGAATTTGATTTGTGTCCAGAAACTAAAAGTGGTTCTAGTGTTGATGTATTTGGTTGTAGTAGAGATCAATCGTTTATTAATAATATAGTTGATTCTGACGGTGACGGTATTTCGGATGTTTTTGATGGCTGCCCAGATACCCCTACAGGAACTCCTATTAATGAATTTGGATGTAGTGATGTACAGGTTGGTGGTAGTGATTCTATCGCTGATGATGACAACGATGGAATTCCCAATTTCATTGATTTATGTCCTGATACTTTGGAAGCTATGAAAGTTGATGCATTTGGATGTAGTGTAAATGAATCACCAATAGCTGGAACTTTTATTGATACTGATTTAGATGGTGTTCCTGATGAATTTGATCAATGTCCGGCTACCAAAATTGGAGATAGGGTAGATTATTTTGGATGTGCAAACAAACAAATTCCAGGTGGGAGTGTTTCGGATGACGATGATAATGATGGGGTTCCAAATTTATCTGATATTTGTCCAAATACTGCAGCTGGAGTTAGCGTTGACTTTTTTGGATGCGGTGTTGCTCAAGTAAAAGTTGAGGGCAATCTAGAGGATAGTGACAATGATGGTGTACCAGACTTTTATGATGCTTGCCCAGATTCTGCTAATGGAGAAACAATCAATGCTTTTGGATGTGCCGAAGGGCAAATTCCTTTAGAAGGATCTATTTTGGATACAGACAATGATGGAATTCCAGACGCTTTTGACGTTTGTCCTGACACTTTGGAGGGCGCTCTCGCGAATCAATTTGGATGTAGTGTTGAGCAAAATCCAGAAATAGGAAGCTTTAATGACTCTGATTCAGATGGAATACCAGACGATTTTGACGCATGTCCAGATACTTTGCTGGGCGAAATCGTAAATGAATTTGGTTGTTTAGTAGATGAATCCCAACAGAATAAGACTTTTATACCGGATAATGCTTTTGAAGAAAAATTAATTGATTTAGGTTATGACGATCTCATTGATAATTTTGTAGAAACGGAACGTATCCAATCCATTCAAAGCCTAAATTTAAGTGGTAGTAATATTAACGATCTAGCAGGAATAGAATCGTTTACTGCTCTTACACAGCTCAATGTTTCTCGAAATAATTTATTTAACATAAACATTTCCAATAACCAAGCGCTTACAAGTTTGGTTGTTGATGACAATTTTATTTCAAGAATATCCATATCAAATAATCCAGGTCTTCAAAACGTATCAATCAAGAACAATCTGTTGTCTGGAATTAATATTAGTCAGAATTCATCTTTGAGTAATTTGAATATTGGGAATAATATGATTTATTCCATTGATTTAACGAATAATTCAAACCTTACAACTCTGCGTTTGAATAGTACTCCAATGCAAAGTATTGACGTATCAACACTATCTAGTTTAGGAGTGTTAGAAATACTCAATACCAACATAAGTTGTATTAGTGTTTCTGAGGCTCAGCTTGCACAAATCCCGGGAGGCTGGAAAATTAATGGCGGTGCATTTTACTCTACAAACTGCGGCTTTCTAAATGAATCTGATATTGATAATGATGGGGTTTTAAATGAATTTGATTTATGCCCAAGTACTCCAAATGGCCAGCAGGTGAATGAAAATGGATGTTCTCGAACTGATTCTGACAAGGATTTAGATGGTGTTCCTGATCTATTTGATTTATGCCCCGATACACCCGAAAATGCAAAAGTCAATGAATTTGGATGTATAGCGACCCAAATTGATGTAGACTTAGATGGTGTTTTAAATGAATTTGATCAATGTCCAGATTCCCCACTAGGAATCGCTGTCAACGCATTTGGATGTAGTGAAAAAGAAGAGAAAAAATCCAAAGAAAATGATGATGATGATCGAGATGGTGTTATAAACTCTTTAGACAGATGTCCAGAAACAGCAGCAGGAACTGTTGTCGATGAATTTGGTTGTACACCAACAGAAACCATTGAACAGTTTGTAACTGATAATGACCTTGATGGTGTTTTGAATATTGATGATTTATGCCCCGACACACCAAGTGGATTGCCCGTTAACTCATTTGGTTGTCCGCTTAATATACTGGATAGTGATTATGATAAAATCACAGATGATATTGATTTGTGTCCCAATACTCCATCTGGAGAAGAAGTAGACAAGTACGGATGTTCTTTGTCGCAAAAAGAGAATGACACAGATCTTGATGGTGTTGAAAACAGTAAAGATTACTGTCCAAATACGCCACCCTTTACAATTGTTAACTCAACTGGATGTTCCGTTGCTCAGATTGCAATTGATTCTGATTCTGATGGGGTTCCTAATTCAGATGATCAATGTTCAAACACAAAGCCTCTAGAGCCTGTAAATGAAAACGGGTGTTCTATAGCCCAACAAGATGATGATCAAGATGGGGTTGTGAATGCTCTGGATCGATGTATTGCTACTCCCGTTGGTCAAAAGGTTAATGAATATGGTTGTGCGCCAGTTCAAATTGATGGAGATGATGACCAAGACGGTGTGTTGAATAGTGTTGATAAATGTCCGGGTACTCCAGTTGGAGCAGTGGTTGATGAAAAAGGTTGCCCATTCTTTGCACCTATAATTCTATCTCAAACTTTTGAAAAAACTGAAAATAGTCGAGACTCAATTACCTCTAACATTAGAGTGTATCTTGGTAAAATAATTGTATCCGATCCCAATGCTAGCGTTGCTGGCGATATTTCAAAAATAAACCTTGAAATTATCTCAGGAGAAGATAGTGCTCTGTTTGAACTTCAAAAAGATTCAATCTTTTTAGTAGACCGAACTGATTTTGAAACGAAATCAAAACATCTTTTCCAAATAAGAGCAACCAATGATAAAAACCTGTTTGCTATTGGCAATATGGAATTAATAGTTCTGGACATAGCAAATGCTTCATTGAATGTTTCATATAATGTGAGTGTGAATGATGTTGATGCAAACACTACAGCGGACACTAAAAACAGTTACAGAAGATATTTCAATCCAAATACCACTAAGGGAGTTGGGAAATGGAAAATTAAAAAGAAAATTAGTGGAGGAGCAGATGCTGCTTTATTCTCAATTGGTAGTAGTGGTGA
>CBFHHG010000059.1:0-10447 GCA_965655585.1 Candidatus Arcticimaribacter sp.
GCACTGTTTGTTCATCAACCAAGGTTCCGTAAAAATGGTTTTGAGCAAAACAATAGTGCGTCTAAAGAAGGAGTAAAAACGCTTAGGCTTTCATCAGTAAGAATTTAGGTCCTTACAAGTTAACACAATATTTTAAATCAGTTTAATCTTCTTCTAAAATAGCATAGCTGTAATTATCAATCCATGCTCCTTGTATTGGTAAAATCTTGCGGTGCATACCCTCGCGCGTCATCCCAACTCTTTCGAGTAATTTAATGGAATTCAGATTTTGAGTCGCCACACCCGCTTCAATTCGATGCAAATTTAGGGTTTCAAAACCATACTTTAGAATTGCTTGAACTGCTTCAGTTGCGTACCCCTTATTCCAATACTCAGGAATCAGACTGTAGTGAATTTCTCCCTTATTATATTTGGGAGTAGAAAGCCGCATTCCCAATTCTCCAATAAACGTATTGTCTGCTTCTAATCGAATGGCCCAACCCATTTGCTGCCCTTGTTCTGCTCGTTGAGGCTCAAAAAGCGGTTGAAGTAATGTTTCCGTAACTTCAATATTTTCTGGAATACCAATGGTGTTGAATGCGGTAACTTCTGGGAAACAGTTTTTATAATGAATGTCTTTGCAATCTGCCTTCGTAAGTGGTGTGATAAAAAGTCGGGGGGTATGGATCATTTCATTAGGTTGTCGATTCGGTAAACAGCTGTTCTAGATTTTCGTTTTTAAGCTGTAAACCTAGAATTTTGAGCTCATTGTCATGCGCAAAATCAAAGACTCGAGGCCGCATATCTTCTTGGGTGTCTAGATGAATTTCGTAGTTAAAATCAAAGGTGTTGACCACTTTAGTGACTTGTGGAATTTTCGATAAGGCTTCGGTCTCGATCCGATAATCAAATTCAACCAAAATGATTTGTTGTTGACCTTTACGCAGCTCGTCTAGATTTTGATCTGCAACCAGCTTGCCTTCTTTTATAATCAATACCCGGTCACAAATACTTTCTACTTCAGAAAGGATATGGCTGGATAGGATTACAATTTTATCTTCCCCTAGGCTGCGGATTAATTTTCGAATTTCGACCATCTGATTGGGGTCTAAACCTGTAGTGGGTTCGTCTAAAATTAATATTTCAGGATCGTGAAGTAGTGCGGCTGCAATCCCAACACGTTGCTGATACCCTTTGGAAAGGGTTTCTATTTTACGGTTTTTAAATTCGGTTAGCCCTACTTGTTCGATGATACTTGCCAATGGTGGGTTCTTGATTTTATAAAGTGAAGCAGTAAATTGTAGGTATTCTAAAACGTATAGATCTCCATAAAGCGGATTGTTTTCTGGCAGATATCCCGTGCGCTGTTGTACACTTTTTAGGGAGTCGCGAAAGTCTGTTCCCTTGTACGTAATCGTTCCGTCCCACTGTTCAACCGAACCGGTTAAAATTTTCATAAGCGTAGATTTTCCTGCACCATTTGGACCGAGTAAACCGACAACTTCTCCTGCCTTTAATGCTACTGAAATACCTCGGAGCGCATCAATTGTACCGTATTTTTTTTTGATTTGATCGAGAACTAAAGCCACTTGTTTTTTTTATAAAGATAAATTAAAATATGCTTACATGCGCTTATAAATAAACCAAGGGATGCGCTCAAGTATCCAAGCGATTATAACCCAACGTCGGCTGATATAAACAATTCTTTTCTTTCTTTGAATACTTCGAAAGATTTGCCTAGCAGCTTTTTCTTTACTGGATACCCAGAACATTGTATCTGCTTTTGCCATTGCAGTTCTTACAAAGCCGGGGCGAACATCAGTGGTGTAAATAGGCAGCTTTTCGTAGGCTACTTTTTGTGCCATCCCTTCAAGATAAATCGATTGGTATGCTTTTGAAGCACTATATGCCGGCGCTTGTCTCCCTCCTCTACGACTTGCAACCGATGAAAAATTGACCAAATGACCCCAGCCTTGATTTTTAAAGTAACGCATACTCCAATTGACTAATCGGGTAAAGGCAACGACATTCAGTTGATTGGTTTCATTTTCTAAGGAATAATCATAGTCCAAATTGAGGTGTCCAATCCCAGCACTAATAATAAAAAGATCGATGCCTTCTAATCTTTTTGCTAAAGCTTCTAGTTGTTCTATAGCATTGGGTTCTGTAGTGTCAAATGCAGCTATCTGTATCTGTTCTGGCTGTTCTTTTTGAAGCTCTAGAAGATGCGTTTCCCTTCTTCCTGTGATACCAACACGATACTTGTTTTGTACCAATACCCGTGCAAGGGCTTTTCCGATTCCCGAGCTTGCTCCAACAATAAGCGCTTTTTTCATGAGGTAGATTTTAGGCTGAGGTGGGTGTCGTCGCAAAAGGGTGTCTCCTTACTTTTTTTGCAGTTACACAACTTTACTGTTCCTGTTCTTTTTACAGTAAATTTTTGTGGTTTAAACTTAGTTCCATGATGCGAGCCATCGCAAAAAGGCTGGTTTTTACTCATCCCACATGCACACCAGAGATATGCTTCTCCTTTGGTTAAGGAAACGGGGAGCGCTTCTAATGATCTTGTGTCTGTTTTTTTAAATCCAGCACTCCATTCACTTTTTATATCTGGAGATTTAACAAAAGGGTAGAAATAAGATGCCGTCCATGGATCCTTAGTTTTTTGTTGTAAACCGTATTCTTTTGGGTAGCTGTTCTGAAAGCTTGCAGTTCCGAATAACTGATCCCAAAAGCTGAACATATTCCCAAAATTCCCGTTGGGCTCACTTGCAGCATCTAATCGGGAGGTTCCATGGTGGGAATGATGAAAGGCAGGAGTGATGATGACGCGTTCCAGTATTTTTATTAGGGGTCGTAAAACAGCATATTGGTAAAAAGGCTTATCCCATTTCAGTCGACTATGAGATCCTATAATGATCAACTGTTTAAGAATTAATCCCAACGCAACAACTTTCCCGCCTCCTAAAAAAAGAATTATTGCAACCCACCAAATGTTTGGCATCAGTAGGTAATATACAAGCGCATTGCGATACGAAACGAAATAACCCATTTCTTCTGCTTGATGGTGTGGTCGGTGCAGTTTCCATAAGAAAGGAGTTTCGTGTGCTGTTCTGTGATACCAATATTGCAGTACATCGTCAATGAGAATGTATGCAGTAAACAAACCAATAAAGGAGAGTGGTTCTAAAGCTAAACGGTGTTGAGGAAAAAAGAAATCACCAAGACTAAACATAAAGAATATAATCATTGGTTTTATTAGATTCCCTAGGACTAAGAAACTTAAAATTTCCTGAATCCAGTCCCCTTTTTTTCGATTAGAATTTTTTAAAAAACCAGCAATGCTTTCGATTACTCCAAAGAAGAGGATAATACCCATGACAAAATAAACGTCAATATTTTTTATCGTTAACAATTCCTCAATCATAAAGGGTGTTTAATGGGATTACATTCATTATGCGATCTTAAAAGTACAGATTTCTTTACGCAAGGTAAATTAAATAGCTAAAAATTTGTTTTTCTCAATCTGGAGTGTACATTTGTATCCTATTACGAAATCAATGAATACAACAACTACATATTTCAACCGTTTCTTTTTCTTCTTTTATAAAGAAGAAAACAGGGCATTGTAATATTATTAAGTTGATAACCCATACAAGTCCTGATTTAATCGGGACTTTTTTTTTGAATAAAAAGGAAAACTAAAGAATGCAATCGATCATCGCCATACAAGGAATACAAGGCTCTTTTCACCATCAGGTGGCACTGAACTATTTCCCTAAGGACATTCAACTTTTAGAGTGTTTAACTTTTGACGCACTTGCTGAAGCACTTGTTTCAGGAGAGGCATCTCAAGCTGTTATGGCAATTGAAAATTCTATTGCAGGATCGATAATTCCAAATTATGCTTTGCTCGATAGCCACAACTTACAAATCGTTGGGGAATCTTATTTGAACATTGAACACAACTTGATGGGCCTCAAAGGGCAAGCGATAGAAAACCTCACGGAAGTACATTCTCACCCCATGGCCTTGTTGCAGTGTAAAGCGTTTTTTTCGAACTACCCCCACATCCGCTTGGTAGAAGCAGAAGATACTGCTGACATTGCTCGCAGAATTAATAAAGAGCAACTTCGAGGGATAGGTGCCATAGCAAGTGCTAAGGCTTTAGAGATTTTTGACTTGGAATTATACGCTGCATCAATTCAAACCATAAAAAACAACATTACTCGTTTTGTGATTATTCAGGCCAAAGGCGTTTTGGTCGAAGAAAAGCAAATAAATAAGGCGGCTTTAAAGTTTGTTTTAGACCACCAGCGTGGGAGTTTAGCTGCTGTTTTGAACGCAATGAGCGATTGCCAGTTGAATCTAACCAAAATTCAATCCCTACCTGTAATCGAAACCCCTGGTAAATACGCCTTTTTTGTGGATGTTACCTTCGATTCTTTGGATCAGTATAAAAAAGCACTATCCATAATTGAAATTATGGCCACCGAATTTAAAATTCTTGGAGAATATCCAAACAATAAGATATGAGTACACCAACAGCACATCGTCTTGAAAGCGTAAAAGAATATTACTTTTCTAAAAAACTTAGAGAGGTAGCGGCTTTGATTAAGGCTGGGAACCCGATTCTTAATATGGGAATTGGAAGCCCAGATTTACCACCCGACCCTTCTGTACTCGATGCAATGCAACAGAGTTTGTCGGACCCCAAAGCCCATATGTATCAAAGCTATCAAGGGTTGCCCGAGTTACGAGAGGCCATTGCTTCCTTTTATCAGTTACACTATAAAGTAAGCCTAGATCCATCCAGTGAGATCCTTCCGTTGATGGGTTCTAAAGAAGGAATCATGCATATATCAATGGCATTTTTGGATAAGGGAGATCAAGTGTTAATTCCCAATCCAGGGTATCCTACCTATAGCTCCGTTACCCAGTTGCTTGAAGCGGAAGCTGTTTTTTATGATCTTACAGAGACAAACAACTGGCAACCCGATTTTGATGCACTTGACGAGCTGGATACGAGTCGCATCAAACTCATGTGGCTGAACTATCCCCACATGCCTACGGGTGCGCAAGTTGATCCGAATACCTTTAAACGCCTAATCACTTGGGCTAAAAAAAATGATGTTTTATTGATCAACGACAATCCCTATAGTTTCATTCTCAACGATTCCCCTCAGAGTCTAATGAGTCAGCCTGGAGCAATGGAGGTTGCTATGGAACTCAATTCTTTGAGTAAGGCCTTTAATTTAGCAGGTTGGAGAGTAGGTATGCTTTCTGGGAATTCAGAACACATCAATGCAGTACTCAAGGTAAAAAGTAATATGGATTCAGGTATGTTTTACGGAATCCAAAAAGGAGCCATAGCTGCTTTACAATTAGAAACTTCTTGGTTTTCTGAACTCAATAAGGTGTATGCCAAACGCAGAAATGCAATGATAGAATTGGCTACGCTTATGGGAAGTACCTTCGATCCAAAAAGTGTTGGGATGTTTTTGTGGGCTAAATTGAATGACCCCTCCATGAAGTCAGAAGAGTTCATCGATCATATTCTTAAAGAACATGATATTTTTATAACCCCAGGAACTATTTTCGGAAGCCAGGGAGCAGGATACATTCGTTTTTCTCTATGTGTAAAAGTAGAGCAAATTCAAACCGCAATTAATCGATTGAAGTCATGAAGATTTATGTAATAGGAATCGGTTTAATTGGTGGATCCATGGTTTTAGATCTGAAGGATACGATACAAGATGTTGAAATCATAGGAATAGATTCGAATAAGAAGCATCTCGACCAAGCCATACAGATTGGCATCATCGATCGGATTGGTTCATTGGATTCGATAGCAGAGGCAGATCGGGTTATTTTGAGTATCCCAGTAAAAGAATCTTTGGAACTACTCCCCGGGCTTTTAGATCAATTACATACCGATGCATTGTTGTGGGATGTTGGCTCAACAAAAGAACAGCTCTGTAAACTCCTTGAGAGTCACCCCAAGCGCGATCAATTTTTAGCTGCGCATCCAATTGCTGGTACTGAATTCTCGGGACCTCAGGCTGCACACAAAGGCCTTTTTCAGGGGAAACCACAAATTCTATGTGAATCCAATAAAACCCGTCCAGACCTGTTGTTGTGGGCAAAACAAACCTTTCGTCAAATGGGAATGTACTTGCGTTTTATGGAAGCAGAAGCGCACGATAAGCACATGGCTTACGTTTCGCATTTATCACACATCAGCTCTTTTATGTTAGGAAAAACTGTTCTTGAGAAAGAAGAGGATGAGAATAATATCTTTGACCTCGCTGGAAGTGGATTTGAGTCTACTGTACGTTTGGCAAAAAGTTCACCAGCCATGTGGACACCCATTTTTGAGCAGAATAAAGAAAATGTTATCGAAACCCTCAATGCCTACATACAGAATTTAGAACACTTTAAAAGTCTTCTAGTTAAAGACGACTACGAGGCTTTGTTTCAGGAAATGAAAAACACGAATCAATTAACTTCAATATTAAACGGAATCAGTAAAAAATAAATTTAAATAAAATGGAAAACAAACCTCAGATGAGAGAATGGTTAAACGACTTTGGTCTTTCTCACCCCCTTGTAATTGGTGGCCCGTGTAGTGCCGAAACAGAAGAACAAGTGTTAAAAATTGCACACGAACTCAAAGATACCGATGTTACGGTTCTTCGTGCTGGAATTTGGAAACCAAGAACCCGTCCAGGAATGTTCGAAGGGGTAGGAGCGATAGGTTTGAAATGGCTGCAAAAGGCAAAGGCTGAAACCGGTTTGTTAACCGCCACTGAAGTTGCAAATGCAGTTCATGTTAAACTCGCTTTAGAGCACGATGTTGATATCTTATGGATTGGCGCACGTTCTACTGTAAGTCCCTTTATCATGCAAGAAATTGCTGATGCACTCGAAGGAACCGATAAGATTGTTTTGGTCAAAAACCCAGTGAATCCAGATTTGGCTTTGTGGTTGGGTGGCGTTGAGCGCTTGTATACTGCAAACATCAAAAAATTAGGCTTGATTCACAGAGGTTTTTCTTCTTATGAAAAATCAAAATACAGAAACAATCCGGAATGGCAAATCGCTGTTGAGGCTCAGAATAAATTTCCAGACCTTCCTATGATCTGCGATCCTTCGCACATTGCTGGTAGGAGAGATTTAATTTTTGATATCTGTCAAATGGCATTGGATTTAAACTTCGATGGCCTTATGGTCGAGTCCCATTGGGATCCAGACAACGCATGGAGTGATGCTGCACAGCAAGTAACTCCAACTGTCTTAGTGCAAATCATGAAAGATCTTAAGATTAGAAAAGAGAGTAATGAAGAAGAGGCGTATAATAACGCATTGAATACATTACGTGCACAAATCGATGTTGCGGATCAAACCATCCTCGATACTTTAGGGAAACGAATGAAAGTAGCTGAAGATATCGGAACATTGAAAAAATCTAAAAACGTTGCTGTATTACAAAACAAGCGCTGGAACGAAATTCTAGGAAAAATGATTCTAGAGGGTCAAGACCGTAATTTATCTGAAGAATTTATCCTTAAGATCTTTAAGGCAATTCATCAAGAATCAATCAATCATCAAGAAGAGGTTGTAAATAATTAAGCCCTTCACTTCATAAAAAAACCGGCAAATGCCGGTTTTTTTATTTTATATAAAGACAGGAAACTATCCAAGAACTTTTGCTATTCGCGCAACTGCTTCTCTGATGTTGTCTTCGGATGCAGCATAGGAAATACGAATACAAGCATCGTTTCCAAAAGCTTCGCCTGTTACAGTTGCAACATGGGCTTTCTCCAGTAAGAAGAGCGCAAAATCACTAGCGTTATTGATAAGTGTTCCCGCTATTGTTTTTCCGAAGTAAAAAGAAACATCAGGAAATACATAAAACGCTCCATCCGGGCGATTCAATTTAAAGCCTTCGATTTCTTCCAACAAGCCTATGATAAGGTCTCTTCGGGTGTTGAATTCATCAACCATGTATTGAATTCGACTAACGGGTTCCAAAAGAGCGGTGATGGTGGCACGTTGCGCTATACAATTTGCTCCACTGGTAATTTGACCTTGCATTTTATTACAGGCTTTTGCAATCCATTCGGCTGCGCCAATATACCCAATTCTCCATCCAGTCATGGCAAAAGCCTTGGCTACACCATTCACTGTAATGGTACGGTCATACAATTCAGGAATTCGAGCGATACTGAAATGTGCAGTTCCATAATTGATATGCTCATATATTTCATCAGACAAAATGTAGATGTCAGGATGTTTTTCTAATACTTTTCCGAGGGCTCTGTATTCCTCCTCTGTGTAGATCGTTCCACTTGGGTTGTTTGGCGAATTGAACATAATCAATTTGGTCTTCGGTGTAATCGCCGCTTCCAATTGATCTGGAGTAATCTTGAAATCCGTTGCTATAGAAGATGGAATGATGATTGACTTTGCTTCTGCTAAGGTTGCAATTGCAGAATAGCTAACCCAATAAGGCGCTGGTAGCAATACTTCATCTCCTGGATTAAGCAACACCATACATAAGTTTGCAATGGATTGTTTTGCTCCAGTAGATACTACAATTTGAGAAGGCTTATAATTCAATTGATTATCGCGCTCAAATTTTGTGCAAATGGCTTCTTTCAAGTCAGCATAACCGTCTACAGGAGAATAGGAGTTGTAATTGTCTTTTACTGCCTGAATGGCAGCATCTTTAATGTATTCTGGCGTGTTGAAGTCTGGTTCTCCAAGACTAAGACCGATGATGTCTACGCCTTTGTTTTTTAGCTCGCGAGCTTTTGCTGCCATGGCCAGAGTAGCCGAAACGGGCAGGCTGTTTATTCTATCCGATAATGCATCCATATTGTAACAAGTTTAAACAGGTTGAGCACCCATTTGTTTTAAAAATCTAAAGTGCGAAAATAAGGCACTTCTAGTTGTTTTATACTCGTTATAGGGTAAATTAAATTCTTTTGCAGTTTTCTTAACAATTTTAGCAATATCTGTGTAATGAACATGGCTAATGTGTGGAAAAATGTGATGTTCAATTTGATGATTCAATCCACCAGTAAACCAATTCATGAATTTGTTTTTTGTAGAAAAATTAACCGTCGTTAATAATTGATGAATTGCCCAAGTATTTTTCATAGTACCAGTCTCTTTGTCCGGTAAAGGCATTTGTGCATCCTCAATAATGTGTGCCAATTGAAATACAAGACTTAAAATCAGCCCAGCAACATAGTGCATTGCAAAAAAGCCTATCAAAATTTTCCACCAAGCCATTTCAAGAAAAAGTATGGGTACTGCAATCCAAATGGAGGCATATAAAATTTTAGTGAAAATTAAAATCACCCATTGACGCATTGGCTGTAGCGCTTTACGGTAAGTAATTTTACGCTTTAAAAACCGGTATGTTTGTTGAAAGTCAGTACTGATTGCCCAGTTGATCGTCAATAAACCATACAAAAGAACAGAGTATAAATGTTGAAACTTGTGGATGGGTAACCACTTGCTGTGCTTTGAAAAACGGATGATACGACCCGCTTCAAGGTCTTCATCATGCCCATGAATATTGGTATAGGTGTGGTGTAAGATATTGTGTTGTACTTTCCAGTTGTGGACGTTACCCGCTAAAATGTAAATACTGGATCCCATGAGTTTGTTGATCCAAGGAATTTTGGAGAACGAACCGTGGTTACCATCGTGCATTACATTCATTCCAACCCCTGCTATTCCAACACCCAATATTAGAGCAAAAAGAAGTTTAATCCAGGCGTTATATTCGGTGAATAGAATTAAAAAATAAGGAGCTACAACCAAAGCTAACATGAATATGGTTTTAACATACAATTTCCAATTGCCAGTTTTTGAGCTATTTACTTTTTTAAAGTGCTCATTTACACGCTTATTAAGGGTTATGAAAAACTTTTTTGGATCTTTTCTAGAAAACCTTAAAGGCGCATTTTCATTAGACATAGTAATATAGATTAATTGTGGTTTATTCGTTTAACTAGTTATATTTTTGCTAAAACTTACATTTTGAATATAGTAGAACATTATTTCCCTGATCTTTCTCTCCGAAAGAAGAAGCAATTTACACAATTGGATTCACTTTACAGAGAGTGGAATGAAAAAATTAATGTCATATCCCGAAAAGACATTGATGAACTCTATGAAAGACACATACTTCATTCCATTAGTATTGCACGTTTGATTGAATTTGCTCCTGGATCACAAATTCTTGATGTGGGTACAGGTGGTGGTTTTCCCGGGATCCCATTGGCGATACTCTTCCCGCAGGTCGATTTCTTTTTGATAGACAGTACGGGGAAGAAAATAAAAGTAGTACAAGAAATTAGTCAGGCACTTGATCTTCGCAATGTAGAAGCCAGACATCAGAGAGCGCAAGATTTTAAACGGCCTGTTGATTTTGTTGTAAGTCGAGCTGTTA
>CBFHHG010000060.1:0-10100 GCA_965655585.1 Candidatus Arcticimaribacter sp.
TTGGTTATCGGGGGCGGTTTATTTCTGCTTTTTCAAATACGCGCCAAACCCTTGTTTTTAATAAAAACATCCTTCCAATTACTGTTCAGTAAAGAAGGGGGGTCGGGCATTTCTCGATTTCAAGCCTTATCGGCAGTATTAGCATCAACTGTTGGCTTGGGCAATATTTCGGGCGTAGCCATCGCAATTTACATGGGAGGCCCTGGCGTTATGTTGTGGATGTGGGTTACCGCAATTATCGGTGCAATTATTAAATTTTATTCCTGTACCCTTGCTGTTTTATACCGTGAAAAAGAAGATGATGGAAGTCCTTTGGGAGGACCGATGTATTACATGAAAATTGCCCTTCCAAAATTGGGGAAGCCTTTTGCTGTATGGTTTTCAATTGCAGGCTTGTTTGGTGTGCTTCCCGCTTTTACCGCCAATCAACTTACCCAAACCCTAGTCAGTGTAATCGAACCCAATCAATACATAGCCCTTGGTACAGTTCAATGGAAAATTATTATCGGGCTACTCTTGGCAATACTAAGTGCGTTTGTGATTTTAGGTGGCCTGAAGAAAATAGTAGAAGTTACTTCCATGCTGGTGCCTATAATGGTAGGACTATATTTTGGGATTGGAGTCACCATGCTTGCCATGAATGCGGAAGCAATAATTCCGGCCTTACAAGAGATTTTCAGCGAAGCCTTTTCAATTCATGCTGCTGCCACAGGTGGTTTTTGGGCTTTGGTGATTTTGGGCGTACGACGTGCAGTATTTTCCAATGAAAGTGGTATTGGTAACGCACCAATGTATCACGGTCAGTCGAATACCAAAAACCCCATTCACGAGGGTTTAGTTGCTTCTTTAGGTCCCTTATTAGACACCGTCTTGGTTTGTTCGATCACTGGGCTCATTATCATTATAAGTGGAGCAACTGAGCTCACACAACTGAACGGTATTGAACTTACCCTAGAAGCTTTTAAGCGTTTGTTTTTTGGAATTGGTGATGAATTACTCCTGCTGATGGTATTTGTTTTTGGAATTTCCAGCCTCTTTACCTATTCTTATTACGGTGTAAAATGCTTGGGTTATTTAACCCAAAAAAAATGGGGCCCTTGGTACAATTATATCTACATCGTCAGTATTGTGTTTTCAGCGGTAGCCACGGTTGACCTTGTAATTGGGATTATTGATTTATCCTTTGCTCTGATGGCTATTCCCAATATGATTACCCTTCTTTGGCTTTCTAAAAAAGTAAAAGGCTTGTTGTTTAAAGCAACATAAAGTTTCTTTATGAATTGAATCGGTACTCCCAAGGCTAAAGGAAGCTTTTTTTTAGTACATTTATTGGACAAACACAATACATTTCATTATGAAAAAATATTTAATTTACACTTTTAGTTTACTTCTTGTATTGAGTAGTTTTAATCTTGAAGCTCAGCGTAAAAAAAAGAAAGTTGAAAAGGCAGAGGAAATCTCCTTAGAGGCTTTTAAATTCAGAAACATAGGACCTGCTTTTTTATCAGGACGAATTGCAGATATTGCAGTTCACCCCGATAATGATAATGTATGGTATGTCGCTGTAGGTTCTGGTGGCGTTTGGAAAACAGAGAATTCAGGAACAACCTGGTCGCCCATCTTCGATGATCAGGCTTCTTATTCTACCGGATGTATAACCATCGATCCAAACGACCCTACCCGCATCTGGGTTGGTAGTGGAGAAAATGTTGGAGGCCGACATGTAGGCTATGGAGACGGGGTTTACCTCAGTCCGGATAGTGGTGCAACATGGAAAAACATGGGGCTTAAAAATTCAGAACACATCTCAAAAATAGTAGTACATCCAAACAATTCGGATGTAGTATGGGTTGCTAGTCAGGGACCACTTTGGAAAAAAGGTGGGGAACGTGGTGTCTATAAAACCACAAACGGGGGTAAAAACTGGAAACGCGTATTAGGAAATTCCGAATGGACTGGTGCAACCGATTTATTGCTTGATCCAAATGATCCACAAATATTATATGCAGCTACTTGGGATCGACACCGAACAGTGGCCGCATATATGGGAGGTGGCCCTGGATCTGGGATCCACCGTTCTACAGATGGAGGAGAAACTTGGGAAAAACTATCCAACGGCCTTCCAAAGTCTCATATGGGGAAAATTGGTTTAGCCCTTTCGCCTCAAAAATCGAATGTAGTATACGCTGCTATCGAACTCGATAGAACCCAAGGGGGAGTCTATCGTTCAGCAGATGGCGGAAGTTCTTGGAGTAAGATGTCCGATACGGTTTCTGGTGGAACTGGTCCTCACTACTACCAAGAATTATATGCTAGTCCACACAAATTTGATCGCTTATATCTAATGAATGTTCGCGTATTGACTTCAGAAGATGGAGGTAAAACCTTTACCCAACTGAAAGAAGAAAAAAAGCATTCGGATAATCATGCTCTGGTTTTCAAAAAAGACGATCCCAATTATTTAATGATCGGAACTGATGCTGGAATTTATGAAAGCTTTGATTTAGCAAAAAACTGGAGGTACATCAAAAACTTACCCCTAACACAATTCTACAAGGTTGCTGTGAATAACGCAGAACCCTTTTACAGTATTTTTGGAGGAACTCAAGATAATGGTTCCGTAGGAGGGCCTTCTGCAACAGATGAACGCGAAGGAATTGCAAATAAGCACTGGTATAAGACACTGTTTGCGGACGGTCATCAATCGGCTACAGACCCAGTTCATAACGACATCATTTATGCAGAAACACAACAAGGAGGTCTCCATCGAATTGATTTAACTTCTGGGGAACCTGTGCTTGTTCAGCCTCAAGCTCAAGAAGGAGACCCTTATGAGCGCTTCAATTGGGATGCGCCGATACTAGTTAGTCCACACAATCCCGCACGTTTATACTTTGCATCTTATCGGGTTTGGAAATCCGAAAGTCGTGGAGACGATTGGGAGCCAATCTCTGGGGATCTGACCCGCAACGAAGAGCGTATCAAGCTTCCCATCATGGGGCGTCAACAAAGCTGGGATAATCCTTGGGATGTCGGAGCAATGTCGAATTACAATTCCATTACCTCCTTGTCAGAATCTCCTGTAAAAGAGGGTGTTCTTTTTGCGGGAACAGACGATGGATACATTCAAATATCTCAAAATGGTGGTCAACAGTGGAACCAAATTCCCGTTACAAAACTTGGCCTTCCCAGCCGATCTTTTGTGAATGATATCAAAGCGGATTTATTTGACTCAAATACTGTTTATGTCGTTTTAGACAATCATAAAGAAGGAGATTTTAATCCTTATATCTATAAAAGTACAGATCTTGGGGTTAGCTGGAAATCGATCAGCAGCAACCTTCCAAAGCGTACTTTAGTGTGGAGAATCGTGCAAGATCACGTAAACAAGAACTTGCTTTTTGCTGCTACCGAATTTGGCGTATATGTAAGTTTAAATGCAGGTATGGCTTGGCAAAAACTACCCGGCACACCAACCCTTCCTTTTCGGGATTTAACCATCCAAAAAAGAGAAAATGATTTGGTAGCTGCGTCCTTTGGACGTGGTTTTTACGTCTTAGACGACTACAGTGCTTTACGCGAAATGACTCCTGAAAACTTAAAGCGAAAAGGGAAATTATTTGCTCCAAGAACGGCCAAATGGTATGTTCCAAGAAGCAATGTGGGGAATACTGGTGCTGATTATTTCTTCTCAAAAAATCCTAGCTTTGGAGCTGTTTTTACCTATCACTTATCAGGCGATTTTACTACCCAGAAAGAAGCGCGAAAAAAGCGTGAAAAGGAGTTGAACAAAAAGAAACTCAACGTTCCTTTTCCTGGATGGGATGCTCTTGATCAAGAGAAGCGTGAAAAAGGCGCACAGGTTCTTCTTACGATTCAAGACCCTCAGGGCAATATCATTCGAAAAATAAGTGCTCAGGCAAAAAAGGGAAGTAACCGGATTGCTTGGGATTTAAAACACTTCAATCCTTTTTCTATTCCTGAAAATGGAACAATTAAAAACGGAGGATATAACTCGGGTGCACTTGCCATTCCACAGGCCTATACGGCAACGCTCTATCTCGAAGACAATGGCGTAATAACGCAATTGGACCAACCCGTAGTTTTTGATGTAAAACCCATTCGTAAAGGAGTACTTCAAGGAGTCTCACATCAAGTGTATGATGGTTACCGCAAAAACTTGAATGCTTTAATTAAGAAGTTGGATGTATTAGAAGATGTACTCGAACGCAGTGAACAAAAGTTAGCAGCTTTGAAAACGGCTCTAGATAATTCGAATATCGCTCCTGGACCTTTAGACAAGGAAATTCAAATCCTTCAAGAAGAAGCGACAGCAATTAAAAAATCAGTCGAAGGTAGTCCTTCGAAAGATGAAATTGGAGAACGTACCCCTCCTGGAATTCAAACGCATCTTCGGGTAGCTTTTAGAGGTATGAGGTCTACGTATGGCCCAACGCCACTGCATCAAAAAAGTATGGCTTTGGCTGAGAAAATGAGCTTGGAGATCGAAGCAAGAATAACAAGTCTTCAAAACGATAAAATTAAACCATTGGAGCAAAAATTAAAAGCTCAAGGAGCTCCCTACATACAAGGACAAGGCATCGAATAAATAATCCTAACCCCTACTGAAACCAACCAGTAGGGGTTTTTAAATTTCAAACGCTATGATATTTAGGAATATCCATGGAACATCAATTGACCCGATTACGTATACCAAAGCAATGGTAGCCAAATACCCTTATGCCACCATTCACGTGGGTACTGACTCGCAAAGCATCTCAAAACGAACACTCTACGCTACCGTAATTGCTTATCGACTCGGCAATCGTGGCGTACATTATATCGTGCATAAGATTGGTGTGCCCAAAATTAAGGATTTGTGGACCCGCTTGTGGAAAGAAACTGAAATGAGTATCGATATTGCTGAACAGATGAAAAGTGAACTTGATGTTGATATTCAAATTGATATGGACTATAATGAAGATGAAAACTTTAAGTCGAATCGATTGGTAAATGCATCCCGTGGATGGGCTAATTCTTTGGGATATCAAGTCAATATGAAGCCCAATATTCAAGTGGCAACTCGGGCAGCAGATCATCATTGTAAATGAATGATTTGAATTGGATAAATAAACTCCTTTAATTCCCAAATTTTTATGCCTTGTAGTCTCAAAAACTAGTAGGAAACATGATATATTTGTTCGAATCAAAACTATTGATTTCTATTTATGAAGGCATTTATTTTCGATCTTGACGGAGTGCTAGTTGACACCGCTAAATACCATTACATTGCTTGGAAAACGATTGGCACTAACTTCAATTTCAAACTAACAGAAACTCAGAACGAACGTTTAAAAGGAGTCAGTCGAGCCGATTCGCTCGATCTCATGCTCGGATGGGCGGATACGAAAATGAATCGGGAACAAAAAGAAGTTCTTTTACGCCAAAAAAACGAACACTACTTAGAATTAATACAAGAAATGGGTGAGGATGAAATTCTTCCAGGAGTACTGTCTGTTCTGAATTTTACTAAGGAAAATAATATAGCTGTTGCACTGGGTTCAGCGAGTAAAAACGCCCAGTTGATTTTAAAAAAACTAGACTTACTCCCCTTTTTCGACAGCATTGTAGACGGAACGCATGTTACACATTCCAAACCCAATCCTGAAGTTTTTCTTTTAGGAGCTAAAAATTTGAAAACCCCCGCCAATCAATGTGTTGTATTTGAAGATGCCGCTGCTGGGGTAGCCGCAGCCAAAGCCGCGCAGATGGTTGCCGTTGGTATTGGGAGTGCAAAAGAACTAGCTGCAGCTGACTACCTATTCGATTCCCTTGATGCTCTAGATTCGAGTTTCCTCAAAACCCTAGCAGCTATATCATGATTGCAAAACACTACCTCGAAAACCCTTGGAAAATAATTGAACACGGATGGAATCCAGAAAATGTAAAATCTTCTGAAAGTTTATTCAGTATTGGAAACGGAGCCATGGGTCAACGTGCGAATTTTGAAGAGGATTATTCTGGGTCTAGCTTTCAGGGAAGTTATATTGGGGGAGTTTATTATCCAGATAAAACGCGTGTAGGCTGGTGGAAAAACGGCTATCCAGAATACTTTGCAAAGGTACTCAATGCGCCCAATTGGATTGGAATCCACATCAAAGTAAACGGTCAGACCTTAGACCTCAACCAGTGCAAAGCTGTCGTAGATTTCAAACGGGTATTGGATATGCAGAGGGGAACATACAGCAGAACGTTTCGATGTACACTTGAGGATGAAACCATGCTTCAAATTGAGAGCCTACGATTTTTGTCTTTGGATCAAATTAATTTAGGTGCCATTCGCTATTCCGTACATGTGATACAAGGTACTGCTGCGCTAGAAATAAGTCCCTACCTCGATGCTGGGATTACAAATCAAGATCGTAATTGGGAAGATCAATTTTGGCAGATTGATGCCGTAACGACTGCAGCTGATCGGGCTTTTATTCTTTCACATACCCTGAAGACAGCGTTTCATGTTTGCACCTTTATGGAATCACAATTGTGGTCTGAAGGTAAACCAATAAATACCGCTGTAAAAGCCTCAAAATCTGAGGACAAAACTACTTTAACCTATACCATTCAAGTGGATGAGGGAAAAGAAGTTAGTTTAGTAAAATTTGGTGGTTATACAACTAGTCGAAATTTTCCAAAAGAGCAGCTGAAACAACAAGCACATGAAGAGCTCGAAAAAGCGCGTGCAGTTGGTTTTGATGTTTTGCTTGAAAAGCACACAAACGAATGGGCCAACATTTGGGAACGTGCAGACATACAAATTGGCGGAGATGTAAAGGCTCAACAGGCGATTCGGTTCAACATCTTTCAACTCAACCAGACCTATACCGGAAATGATTCCGGGCTGAATATAGGTCCCAAAGGATTTACAGGAGAAAAATACGGGGGAAGTACCTATTGGGATACCGAAGCGTACTGCATTCCTTTTTATATGGCAACCAAAAAACAAGAGGTTGCTCGAAATTTATTGGCCTATCGGTATCAACAGCTCGATCGTGCAATAGAAAATGCGACAAAACTTGGCTTTACTTCTGGAGCTGCACTCTTCCCAATGGTTACCATGAATGGCGAAGAATGTCACAACGAATGGGAAATTACTTTTGAAGAAATTCATCGAAACGGCGCCATAGCGTTTGCCATTTTCAATTACGAACGGTACACTGGTGATACTTCCTATATTCCCGAAATGGGCTTAGAGGTTTTAATTGGAATCAGTCGTTTTTGGGCACAGCGATTTAACTTTTCTAAAGACAAAAAGGCTTATGTAATGCTCGGGGTTACTGGACCGAATGAGTATGAAAACAATGTCAACAACAACTGGTATACAAATTATATTGCGCAGTGGTGTTTACAATATACAGCCGAACAAGTAAGTCGAATCCAAAATCACTTTCCAGATGACTTTAAGCGTATCGCTATAAAAACCAAAATAAACACAGAAGAATTGGAGCAGTGGAATACGATTAGTTCACAGGTCTACTTTCCTTATGATACTGACAGACAGGTCTTTTTACAACAAGATGGATTTCTAGATAAAGAGCTAGCGCCAGTATCGGAGCTGAATCCAAGCGAACGACCTATAAATCAGCATTGGTCGTGGGATCGTATCCTGCGTTCTCCTTATATCAAACAAGCCGATGTATTACAAGGTTTTTACTTTTTTGAAAATCAATTTGATTTAAAAACCCTGGAGCGTAATTATGACTTTTATGAACCTTTAACCGTACACGAATCCTCTTTGTCTCCCTGTGTTCATTCCATTTTAGCTTCTCGTCTAGGAAAAGAAGAACAAGCCTATGCCTTTTATCTAAGAACAGCGCGTTTGGATTTGGATGACTATAATGCTGAAGTTGAAGAAGGGCTACACATCACCAGTATGGCAGGAACCTGGATGAGTATTGTGGAAGGATTTGCTGGAATGCGAATCACAGATGATCAACTTTCTTTCCGTCCACGATTACCCAAAGCATGGGACAATTTGGAGTTTAGAATTAACTTTAGGGGAGTCATTTTATCGGTAGCTATCACCCATACATCCATTGCCTTTTCTACAAAATCAAATGAATCGATCCGTTTAATGGTCAATGACCTTGTTTATGAAATAGCAGGTTCTAGGGTATTGAGTATTTAAAAAACAGACTTTGCTATTTCCTATACTCCGTTTACATCCCTAAAAAGGTTGAATTATTCCTCCCAATAATCATATACCAAAACATCGGAGGTAAAAGGAACAAAAAGCTTTACAAAAGCTTGATGTATTGGATGTGGTAGATATACCTCATCACGATCAGTTTCATTCTCAAAATACAAGGTCAAACTATGCGTATACCCCTTATTTAAACCTTCTGGAGAGACATTAGTTGTGTATTGAAGGTTATGAACTCCTGCAATTCCTTTAAGCGTTTGTGCTCCTTCGGCAATGGCTTTAAATTCTTCGGAAGTGACACTGTCTTGGTATTGAATCAGGACCACATGTTGTAGCTTGGATGTTTGCACTGGAGTTTCGGGTTTAGTTGTTGTGCTACAAGAGTAGCTTAAAATAGAAAGTATTACAATTAAAATTCGCTTGGACATACAGTTGGATTAAAGGGATTTATGAAATTTAAAAAAAGAGGTAACTACTGCTTCGGGTGTTTCTAGGTGTGGATAATGCCCTGAGTTTGGGATAAAAACGGTTAGGGATTGGGGTTGAAGTTTTTGAAAAAATTGCGCTGTACCCAAGCCAGAAATAGGATCCTCAATACCGTTGATCATGGCCATCGGAATATCTGGATGCTCCAAGGGAGCTCTCCAGCGCTCGATATATGTTCTGCGTTCTTCCAGATATTGACTGATCAAAGGAATCATTCTACGACCGTCATTATTAAGTAAAAGGTTCCATGAAGAATCTAAAAATACTTTAGAAGGTGGATGCGCTTGACTGAAAATATTGTGCATCGTCTTTTCATAGGTTCTACTCGAAAGAAAACGCCCCAAGAAAGGTCCCATAAAAGAACCCAATAATTTTTGAATTATACGGGGACGGTTCACTTCAGGGAACATACCGCCGTTCATAAAGACAGCAGAAAGCCAGGTGACTTTGGCTTTTTGTTCTTTTTTACGAGCCAAAAGTTCTTGTGCAATGGTATCGCCGATATCGTGTGCAAATATGTGGGCTTCGGTAATTCCCAAATCTTCTAGCAACAATTCTACAGCATCGGTTTGCTTCATGATGATGTCTTTGCTCATCGGAGTCTTAGAGATCCCCAGACCGGGAAGGTCTGGAACGATGCAATCAAATCGCTTGGATAATTCTGGTAGTACTGTTGCAAAATCCCAAGAAGAGGTTGGAAAGCCATGAATACATAGCAGCGGAATTCCCTTTCCTTCACGAACGTAAAAGATAGAGGTGTCACCAAAAATAAAGCTAGTCCCCTTAGCGTACCATGATTGAATATCCATTGGGTAATTTTTTATGAAGGTAGTGAAAAAGATTGTGGGTCGTATTAATCAAAATTGTATACCTTGGATGGAGTAATCTGTTTTTAAAATTATTGTTATGAAAAAGATATTTGTATCCCTCTTCAGCCTTGCCATTTTTGGTCTTCAAGCCCAAACCGACCACACCCCTTTTTTAAGTGCTATTGATGCCAATGCTGCTCAATATGGAACCATTGCCCAAACCATCTGGGGCTATGCCGAAATGGGGTATCAAGAAACAAAAAGCAGTGCCTTACTCCAAGAAACGTTAGCAACTGAAGGTTTTGTCATAGAAAAAGGAATCGCAGGAATCCCAACGGCTTTCTCTGCAACCTACGGAGCCGATGGCCCTGTCATTGCAATCTTGGGTGAATACGATGCCTTACCTGGGCTTTCACAAAAAAACCTCCCCTACAAAGTCGATAACAATACCCGTGCGGGTCATGGTTGTGGACATCATTTATTTGGTACCGCATCGGCAGCTGCAGCAATTGCTGTAAAAAATTATTTGAAAGAAACTGGCAAACCCGGAACGGTTAAGTTCTTCGGTTGTCCAGCAGAAGAAGGTGGCTCTGGAAAAGTATATA
>CBFHHG010000061.1:0-9550 GCA_965655585.1 Candidatus Arcticimaribacter sp.
CCACCGCCAAAACCTTGACTCCCGTCAAATGCGCTGTGTCCGTATTGGTCGTACTTAGCTTTCTTATCATTGTCACCCAGAATCTCGTATGCCTCTGCAGCATCTTTGAATTTTGCTTCAGCATTAGAATCACCGGGGTTTTTATCCGGATGAAACTCTATAGCTTTTTTACGATATGCTTTTTTAATCTCAGAAGCTGATGCTCCTTTGGAGACTCCTAAAATATCATAATAATCTTGTTTCATATTGTATCTTTTAGATCACTTGCGTGACATCTAATTTATTGTCCAACAACCACCTTTGGGTATCGGAGAATTTTATCACCAAGTTTATAGCCTTTCTCAACCACGTCAATAACTTTTCCTTGTTGATCATCTCCAGCAGGAATTAGTGTAATCGCCTCATGAACTTCTGAATCAAAAGCATCACCGACTTCTACTGTTACTAAATCCAAGCCTTTTGATTTGAGACCTTCACTGAATTTATTACTTATGAGTTTGAATCCCTCAAATTCGGGAGCATTTTCAGATTTGTCAGCTTCTTTTATCGCACGTTCAAAATCGTCTAAAACGGGTAAAAGACTTACAATAACATCTTGACCTGCTGTCTTAAAGAGCTCAATACGTTCTTTTGAAGTTCGCTTCTTGAAATTTTCAAACTCAGCAAACAGACGTAAATATTTATCTTGCTCTTGCTTTAAAGATTCTTTAACAGCAATAAGCTCTTTGGCTTCTTTGGAAGGTCCTTTTTTTGAAGCAGTTTTTTTAGGCGCTGCTTTTTTGGTTGTATTTTTAGGTTCTTCTGATGTACTCATTAATTTAATTTTTCAATCCAAGTGCAAAAGTACTGCCAATTCATGGAAATTGTCAAAATGTCACCTCAAAACTTACAACAAATCTGATAGTGCCTTTTCAAGGGTCGGAAATGCATAATCAAAAGTAGTAGCTGCAACTTTTTGTGAACTCACATTTTGGCTGTTCAGAACCAAGGTACTCATTTCACCCACCATCATTCGAATCAAAAAACGAGGCAAAGGCGGCATAAAAAAGGGTCTTTTCAATCCCTTAGCCAATTGTTTTATAAATTCTGTTTGTGTAACCACCTCTGGTGCTACTGCATTGTAAACTCCCTCCCACTGCTGGCTCGCAGCAACTAAAAAAAGTTTAGATAAGTCAGAAATATGAATCCATGATTGCCATTGATTTCCAGAACCAAAAGCTGCTCCTAATCCAAATTGGGTAGGAATTTTCAGAGTTGCCAATACACCTCCACCTTGAGCTAAAACCAACCCTATCCTAAGTTTAGAAACCTTGATGTTTAAATCCGAAAACTGATCCACAGCACGCTCCCAATCGACCACAACTTGCTGCATAAAAGAATTTGTCGTTACTGGGTCTTGCTCCTTATGAATTTTATCTAAAGAAGAAGGATAAACACCTATGGCAGATGCAGAGACAATTGATTTGATTTTATGTTTTATATTCTTTAAGCTATCGACCAAAAGTTGGGTAGTATCTAGGCGGCTATTCAAAATCTCCGTTTTGTATTTCTTTGTCCAGGGTTTTGAAACTGTGGCTCCAGCTAAATGAATTATACAATCAACTCCGTCAAAACAGGCTGCATCAATTTTTTGTTCATTTGGATTCCAATAAAAACCTTTGACTCCTTTGTGAAAGCCAATTTTAGCTTTACTACGCGTGAGAAAATGAATCTCATGCCCATCAAGTAATGCTTGCTCAATGAGGACTTTACCAACTAAACCTGTAGCACCACTTATTAAAATTCTCATTCTTTTTTTGGCAAAAATACTACAATTAGGTGCGTATTGCACGTAACATTTCACGTTTTCCTGGAGGGCCTTCAATTCTAAACACATCTAATCCCAGTGCTTCTAGAGCTCGACGAACACTCCCCTTGGCAGAATAGGTAACCAAAACTCCATTAGGATTCAGGGCATTTACAAGAGGTCGTAAGGTCTCTTCACTCCACATTTCTGGTTGAACTCGAAAACCAAAAGCATCGTAAAAAATTACATCATATTGCCTTTGAGGCATGAATTTTTCAAGTAAAATCTTGTGCTTTATCAGGCTGAAGGATGATGAAATCTGAACTGAAGATTCCCAAGGAGCCAAATGTAGTTTCCTCAAAGATTCCTTTGAATTTTGTAATGTTTCTAATGAATCAAAGTTTAATTCTTGAACCTCTTGCAAGCCCAGAGGAAAAGGCTCCAGAGTTTCATATAGAATAGCTAAATCATTGGCAGCAGCATACTCCAATGCTAGGAGTGCATTGAGTCCTGTTCCAAAACCCATTTCGAAAACAGTACATGGATTATTTTTTATCCTATACGCAGCTTTCCAAAAAGCAAGTCCCGATTCTATATAAACGTGGATTGCTTCGTTCAATGCTCCATGCATAGAATGGTAGTATTCGTCCCATTCTTCCATATATAAAGTAGGGCTTCCGTCGGCGGTTATGATTTTTTCTCTTTTGATTCTCTAAAGATAAAAAAATGAGTATTGATCGTTTAAAAAGATATGATTTTAAAAAATTAATCTATAATTTTGTTCTACAATCCCATAGCTATGAAGATAACACATACACAAGAATCCAAAATCAAAAATATAGATTTTGACAATCTAAGTTTTGGAGAAATCTTTACAGACCATATGTTTGTTTGTGATTATAAAGATGGACAATGGAAGGAACCGGAAATTATGCCCTATCAGCCTATCCAAATGGATCCATCTTCAAGCGTTTTTCATTACGGTCAGGCAGTTTTTGAAGGCATGAAGGCTTACAAAGACGATGCAGATGGTGTATGGTTGTTTCGTCCAGAAGAAAATTTTGCTCGAATCAATAAATCTTCAGAGCGTTTATCCATGCCTGAATTTCCAAAAGAGTTTTTTTTTGAAGGACTCGAGAAGTTATTAGATATGGACAAGGAATGGATTAAAAAGGGAGCCGGAAACTCACTCTACGTTCGTCCATTTGTATTTGCTAGCCAAGCAGGAGTTCAAGCAACTGCATCTGATGCGTATAAGTTTATGATCATTTGTTCGCCTGTTAGTAGTTATTACAGCGGTGCAGAAGTACATGTTCAAGTGGCAGAAAAATTCAGTAGAGCTGCAGCAGGTGGGGTAGGTTATGCAAAAGCCGCAGGGAATTATGCGGCTCAATTTTACCCAACAACACTCGCTCAAAAAGAAGGCTTTCAGCAAATCATATGGACCGATGCCAATACGCATGAGTATTTAGAAGAAGCGGGTACCATGAATATTTTTTTCAGAATCAACGACACTTTAATTACAACCCCTACAAGTGATCGTATTTTAGATGGAATTACCCGAAAAAGCATTCTGCAACTTGCAGAGCATCTCGGGATCAAAACTGATGTACGTCCCATTTCCATTCATGAACTCCTTTCAAGTAAAGAAAATGGAAGTTTAAAGGAAATCTTTGGAGCTGGAACTGCGGTTGTAGTGAGCCCAATTAAAGGCTTTGGTTATCAAAACAAACGTCATGTTCTAGAAGATGCACCTGATTCTTTTGCTGCTATACTAAAAGATCATATCGTTAACATTCAACGAAATGCTGCTCCAGATCCTTTCGGATGGAGACATGAGGTAAAAACTACCGTTTCAGTATAGCCTCTATATTGGGTTTAAAATAATTTGGTCCTTTCATTACTTTCCCATCTTCTCTGTAAATAGGGTTACCGTCTGCTCCCAACTTACTCATATTGGAGCGTTGTATTTCTTCAAAAACTTCGGTGATTTTATGTTGCATGCCATGGGTTAAAATTGTCCCACACAAAATATAAAGCATATCCCCCAATGCGTCAGCTACTTCAACCAAATCGTTGTTTTGGACTGCCTCCAAATACTCTTCATTTTCTTCTTTCATAAGGTTGAAACGAAGTTCTTTTATTTGATCCGTTAGCTCAACAGTAGGCTCTTGATTTACGTTAATTTTAAAGGCTTTGTGAAATTCCTGTACTGCGTCCAATTCTATTTTAATCATACGATGGTATTGAGTGTTTTACAAACTGCTGGGACAAAAGTCAAAACAAAAAAGTCTAAACTTAGTCCCAACATAATTTTAAATCCAAAAGGATTCGAGTTATTTTTTTCTAATTTCGTAGAAAATTAACGCTATGTTTTCAAACGGACAACTCCTCTTTGCAGTATTTTTTGTTATTGCCTTTACTGGAGTCATAATTTTCACCTACCGAAAAGATTTTAAAGGGCATCAAATTCATTATAAAGGCAGTTTTAAAATCCTACTCACCTTCCTTTTGGCTATAGCAGTTCTTTTTGTCATTAAATATTATACGCAGGCCAAATAAGTAACTAGCTTTTTAATTTTAGAACTACTGCTATGCATTACTTACGTTTTATTTTCGGGTTGATATTAACCGTACTACTGGTTCTGGTACTTTATATAAAAAACCTACCCAATACCTATAAGGTAGAACGCTCGATATACACCTCAATTCCCGCAGCAACACTCTACAATTACCTTCATGATTTTAAAAACTGGCCTGAGTGGAATCCATGGATCATTGAAGATCCTGAAATGAAGCTTTCATTCAACCAAAACAACGCTGACCTGCCTGAATACGATTGGGAGGGAAAAGACGGAAATGGTTCGATGAAAACTCTAAAAACAAATGCTCCCCATATAATTGAACAACAAATGACCTTTGAGGGGTTTTCCTCTTCTAAAGTACGTTGGCATATTAAAAAAGGTTCGGATAGTCTCTACTGGATTATGGAAGGTCGAATGAACTTCATCATGAAAATCTTCAGCGTTCAAATGGGTGGAATGGAAAGTATAATTGGACCCTATTATACGAAAGGACTTCGGGCTATTGATCGTATTCTTTCAGCTCGAATGAACGAGCACCGATTTGAATACCAAGATACAGTAACTCTTCCAAATCAGTTTTATCTCACCCGCACCTTTGAGTCAGATAAGGCTGCAATTGATTCACTTATAAAAAGTGGCTCACAAGAATTATATGACTATGCAGAAAGTAAGTATTTAAAAGTAACAGGAGATTTATTTACGTTACTACCACAACTAGCTTTTAAAACCAGTACCTGGTCCATTGGACTTCCAATAGAAGGCTACTTCAAAACTGATCATCCCACTATAAGGTGTCGTTCTACAAAAAAACGAAAGGCAGTAAAAGGAGTACATCATGGATCTCGGAATAACATAGACCTCTCGTGGGAAATAATGAAAGAAAAAATAAACCTTTTGAATCCAAGTCTACAATATTATCCTATGACTATATATAAGGTAGATGAACAATCAAGCCCTGATCCCTTAGATTGGGAAACTGAATTGCTTCTACCCTATCAATAAACAAATGCAATTCGGTTAAAAAAGTTAACTTCGAGCAATGAAAATAGTATTATGGGTGTTCTTAGGTGGTGGTTTAGGTAGCAGTTTGCGCTATGGACTTCACCTTCTTTTCAAAAACACCAGCAGTCAATATCCAATTGGAACGTTTACAGCAAACCTAATCGGTTGCTTGTTGATTGGACTCTTTTTTGGAATACTGCATAAACTTGAAGTATTAAAGGAAGAAGCTCACTTCTTTTTTATCGTCGGCTTTACTGGAGGCCTGACAACATTCTCATCCTTTGCACTAGACAATGTCCATTTATTCAAATCAGGATCGCTAGTACAAGCCCTCATTTACTCTTTGGGGAGTATCATTCTGGGCATTCTTATGGTTGTTCTTGGGCTTTGGTTTTCAAAATCCTTGTAAGCTACACCTCATTTAAACACTTAACGCCCTGTTAGACAAACCAATGTTCTACTATAGGCTTTAGGATCTGGTTATAATTTACATTAAACAGATTTCACAATTGATCCCTATAAAAAATAGGGTATAATCTCATTTATTTAATATTTAAATATAAATACCCTCAATTTTATAGGGTATATTTTTAATAAAACATAAAAATTTAAATTATTACCCCATAAAAATAACAGTTCAATAGTTTTAGAAGTAGTTTTGACCAAAATCATTTAAACAATAATAAAATGAAAAAAGTAGAAGCGATTATTCGCAAATCAAAATTTGGAGATGTAAGAGATGCACTTCATAAAGTAGAGGTTAATTTTTTCAGTTACTGGGATGTTACCGGAGTAGGAAATGAAAAAGAAGGCCACGTATACAGAGGTATAACGTACAGCACTTCTGACATTCAAAGAAGATACTTATCCATTGTAGTTAATGAAGAGTTTCTTGAAAAGACTATTGAAGCCATAACGTCAGCAGCAAGTACTGGAGCAGTTGGTGACGGCAAAATATTCGTTTCAACAGTTGATGATGCAATCAGGATTCGAACTGGAGAATCAGGAGGAGAAACTTTAAACTAGAATTAACAAAAAACTATAATTTATTATGGAAACTACAGCACTTTTTACCGCTAACAATATATGGATGATGATTTGTACCGCTTTGGTATTTTTCATGCACTTAGGATTTTCTTTTTTAGAAATCGGTCTTACAAGACAAAAAAACACAATCAATATCTTATTTAAAAATTTCTTCGTAATTACCGTAGGGCTTCTTCTCTATGCAATCGGAGGTTTCAACCTTATGTATCCTGGTTTTGAAGAAGGTGCCCTCGGGATCTTCAAATTTGCTGATTTCGGAATTGCCGCTCCAGATGGAGGGATGACCGCTGCCTACGCAGATGGAGGTTACACTTGGTGGACTGACTTCTTATTTCAAGGTATGTTTGCAGCTACCGCAGCAACAATTGTATCTGGAGCAGTTGCAGAACGCATCAAACTTAAAAGCTTTATGATCTTTGCAATCCTTTATGTTGGATTGGTTTACCCAATCATTGGTTCATGGAAATGGGGTGGTGGATTTCTTGATGCAATGGGATTCTATGATTTCGCAGGATCGACATTAGTACACTCTGTTGGTGGATGGGCAGCTTTAATAGCCATCTATTTACTTGGGGCTCGAATTGGAAAATTTGACGCAGACGGAACTTCACGTGCAATACCTGGACACAATCTTCCACTAGCAGCTGCTGGAGTCTTGATCCTATGGTTGGGATGGTTTGGATTTAACGGAGGTTCTGTTCTTTCAGCAGATCCTGAATTAACCTCTTTAACCCTTGTAACAACTTGTTTAGCAGCAGCAGCTGGGGGGGTATCTTCGGCAATCTTTTCGAACATTCTTTACAAAAACTTTGATTTAACCATGTTTATGAATGGTGTTCTTGGTGGACTAGTAGGGATTACCGCAGGAGCCGACCAAATGAGCCCTATGGATGCCGTTTTTATCGGAATAATCGCTGGTATCATTATCGTATTGGGGATTTCCTTAGTAGACAAATTAAAACTTGACGATCCTGTAGGAGCAGTTGCTGTTCACTTGATCTGTGGAATCTGGGGTACGCTTGCAGTTGGAATCTTCGGAGCTATGGCTGGTGTTGATCAATTTTTAATCCAATTAGCTGGTGTAGGTATCGTGGGTGCGTTTTGTGTAATCTGCAGCTTTATACTTCTCTACCTTGTAAAATTACTTTCTGGTGGAAGCATCCGAGTTGACAAAGAAGAAGAGCTTAAAGGTCTTGATCTAGCTGAACACGGAATGGACGCCTATGCTGACTTTAGATTAAACCAACACTAAAATTAACGTTAACTAAATATAACTTTTATACTATGAAAATTTTTAAAACAACAGTACTAACACTAGCATTTTTAGCAGGGTCTTTAACGTATGCACAGGATGAAGTTACCGAAGAAACAGCTGTAGAAGCGACAGAAGAAAAACCTAGCTTTTCTGTTTCTGGATCTATCGACACCTACTACAGAAGTAATGATTATGCTCCCAACACCTCCTTTGCAAATCTTCCCGGCTTTGCACTTGGAATGGCCAACATCGTTCTTTCGTATGAAGGAGAGAAGAGTGGTTTTGTTGCCGATTTAGTATACGGACCTCGAGGAGCAGATGCAGTTTTTGGCTCTAACCTAAGTATTGGAGGGGATGAATACCTAGCAGGATCATCAAATATTGTAAACCAACTGTACGCCTATTACAATGTAAATGACAAACTAACATTAACCTTAGGAAACTTCAACACCTTTCTAGGATATGAAGTTATATCTCCCGTTGCAAACTTCAATTATTCAACTTCGTATATGTTTTCTTACGGACCGTTTTCGCACACAGGTTTCAAAGCTGATTATGCCGTTTCAGATAACGTATCGCTTATGGTTGCAGTAATGAATGCAACTGATGAAACTGAGGCAGATTATTCTGATACATCAACTTTTGGAGCACAATTAGGATTATACGGTCAATACATCAACTTCTTATCTGGTGATGACTACACTCAATTTGACTTTACTGGTGGGTTCAATATTTCTGAAAAATTATTTCTAGGAATCAACGCTACCACAACAGAACTCGCTGCAGATGCTAGCTTCTCAGGTGTCGCTTTATACCCTCAGTATACTTTATCCGATAGCTTTAGTATAGGATTACGAGGAGAGATATTTAACGAAACAAATGGTGGGGCTGGAGCTTTATACTCTGGAGCCTTATCAGGTTCTACAGAAGACGCAGACAATACTTCCTTTACAATCACGGGGAGTTACACGAAAGGAAATTTCATCTTAAAGCCAGAATTTAGAGTTGATACTGCTTCTGCAAACATCTACTCTAAAAATGCGACTGACTTTTCAGACAGCTTAGCCTCTTTTGTGGTTGCTGCAATCTATGCCTTTTAGAAAAAATTAAAACATAATTGTTTGGTTTTCCCTGAGAGTTCCTGGTAGGCTCTCAGGGTTTTTTTTGCTTAAAATTGAATAAAAAAACCCATTCAATTTGCCCATTACGTGAGAACCAATATTTTTGTAAAAAAAACACCATGAAAAGAATCACATTGGTTATGAACTGCCCAGATCAAAAGGGAATTATTGCTGCCGTAACCAATTACATTCATGGCAATAATGGCAATATTGTTTATATCGATCAATATGTAGATCGAGTCAATTCCATATTCTTTATGCGGGTTGAATGCGAAATCGACGAAAACCATCAAGGTTTAGAGCACTTTAAAACAAACTTTATAGACTCGATCGGAAATGAATTTCAACTTGAGATTGACATATACCTCAACAATGCATTACCGAAAATGGCCTTATTTGTTTCAAAGTATGATCATTGTTTATACGATATATTAGCACGCTACCAGTCGGGAGAACTAGCCGTTGAAATTCCTTTTATATTGAGCAATCACTTGGATTTAAAAAGCATTGCCGAACGATTTGATATCCCGTTCTACCATGTAGCGGTAAGCAAAGAAAATAAGAAGCAAGCAGAGCAAAAACAACTGGAACTCCTTCAAGAACATCGGGTTGATTTCATTGTATTAGCTCGCTATATGCAGATTATTTCAAAAGACCTAATACAGCACTACCCCAACAAGATCATCAATATCCACCACTCCTTTTTACCTGCATTTCCGGGAGCAAAACCCTATCACTCTGCCTACGAACGTGG
>CBFHHG010000062.1:0-9219 GCA_965655585.1 Candidatus Arcticimaribacter sp.
GTATTCTTTATGATAGCCACTGGGATTTCTTCAATACTACTTGCCATTCTTAATCCAAACAACTTCCTGCTCATTGTTGGTATTTTTACAGTCTACTTGGTAGGAACTGGCGATCGATACATGCGTTTGCGTTTCTTAGGCAAAGGCCAAAAACCAATTTTTATTGATTGGTTTCTCAGTTTGGGAATGCTCCTAAGCGGGATTTGTTTTGTGCTTTGGGGATCCTACCTGATTTATAATTCCAATAATTTTGGAATAGTTTTGGTTGTCTTTGGGCTGATTGGATTATCCAATGTAATACGTGATTTTAAAAACTATACGGGACGCTCTAAAAAGAAAAAATATTGGATGCTGGTTCATATTGGAAGAATGATGGGCGGTTATACAGCCTCATTAACTGCTTTTATTGTTGTTAACGCTCAAAACTACCCTTTTGAAATTCCTTCGCTTGTGATCTGGTTAGGGCCGGCTGCATTACTAACTCCCTTATCTATCTTTTGGAGTAAACCTTATAAATAAAAGCTTATGTTGTTGATGAAAGAAAATTGCGAACATTGTCATAAAGTTTTAAAACACAACAGCACTGATGTAATGATTTGTTCCTATGAATGCACCTATTGCACAAATTGTGTGGAAACCGTATTAAACAAAGTATGCCCAAATTGTGCAGGTGGTTTTGAACCGAGGCCTACAAGAATTTCTAAATAACGCACCCTCGAAACTTTAAAAAAATGGCATACGACGCATACTTAGCAGAGCGAATTCGACAGATTTTTAGCAATCAAAAATGTCCTGTAATCGAGAAAAAAATGATGGGAGGCCTCTGTTTTATGGTAAATGATAAAATGTGCTGTGGCATTCATTTCAGTAAAAAAAAGGCCGTGGATTTACTAATGGTTCGCATTGGAGAAGAAATGGCGGAAAAAGTTTCCTCTCGGCAAGGATACCTGCCAATGAATTTTTCGGGTCGTCCAATGAAAGGGTATATCTTTGTTGAACCAAACGGTTATGATTTGGATCTAGATTTAGAATTTTGGATCGATCTTTGTATCGAATTTAATCCCTTGGCAAAAGCCAGTAAAAAAAGTAAGTGATAATTTATAAAAAAGTTTATGAAAAGTATATTTACCCTCATTAGTTTCCTTATTTTCCAAACCTGCATATCCAGTAATTCCAAGCCAATTGATCACGAAGAACCCCTTTGGTCACCAACACAAACAACACAAAAAGGGTTGAAAAAAGCCTATTTTGCAAGTGGATGTTTTTGGTGTGTTGAAGCAATTTATGAAAGCGTAGCTGGTGTTCATGAAGCATACTCTGGTTATTCAGGAGGAGAAACAAAGAATCCCAATTACAATCAGATTGGAACAGGAAGAACCGGTCATGCAGAAGCTGTAGAGGTTCTATATGACCCGAAAGTTGTTTCTTTTGGAACATTGGTACAAGTTTTCTTTGGCTCACATGATCCAACTACTCCCAACAGACAAGGTCCAGATCGTGGTTCGCAATACCGTTCCATAGCCTTTTACACCGATGCAAATGAACGTGAGATTATTCAGAACTACATTGCTTTATTGGAGGAGAAAGAAGTCTTTTCGAAAGAAATTGTAACGGAGGTAAAGCCCTTAGAAAAATTCTATTATGCGGAAGACTACCATCAAAATTACGAACGATTAAATCCAAATAACCCCTACGTTCAACAAGTTTCGATTCCGCGTCTAAGAAGGTTTCAAAAATCATATCCTGAATTGTTGAAAAAGGAAAAGCATTAATTCTTGAAAGAAATTGTCCTTACGAATCGTAATCTTAAAGTAGTAATACTTCCCTATGGAGGGATAATTAAGGAGTTATGGTACAAAGGCACTAATGTTGTTCTCAGTAAAAAAAATGCGAACGAATATTTAGATAACCCATGGTATATGGGTGCGTGTATCGGGCGTTATGCAGGAAGACTAACTTCTGAATATACAATTGATCAAAATCGATACACCTTCAAAAATGAGCAAGCTATTCAGCTTCATGGAGGGACAAAGGGATGGGACAAAGCAGTCTGGAAAGTATACGACTTATTTCACGGTACAGTTCCACATGTTATTTTAGAACACGAATGTTTAGAACAAGATTCTGGTCATCCTGGAGATGTAAGTGTATTGCTTAAATATAGTTTATATGAAAATATACTCCAGATAGAATACAAAGCAAAAACCACAAAACCAACACCCATCAACATCACAAACCACAGTTATTTTAATTTAAGTGGTGCTCCCAATTTAGGCGATCATGAATTGATGATTCAGTCGGATGGAGTCCTTGAGTTGGACAGCAAATTAGTTCCAACCGGTATAATCAATAAGGTAAAAAAAACTGACTTTGATCGGAATAAGTCCCGTCCAATTGGGGCGTCACGTTACGACGACTGTTTTGTACTTCGAGAGAAAGAAACAAGCAATATGCGTTTACGAGCGAATAGCACAAAAATTCAAATGGATTTAATTACAGATCAGCCCGGCTTGGTAGTTTTTAATCCAAAAGAACTTAACGGAATATGCTTTGAAGCACAAAAGTTTTCCAATGCACCCAACCTCCCTCACTTTCCAAACACCATTGTAAGGCCGGATGAACGATATACCCAAAAAACGCACTATATATTCTCAAACTTTAAGAGCAGTATCTGAAAAAAAGTAATTCAATAGGCGTGTGCTAATCCAATAAAAACACAGCGCCCAAAGAGTTCCAAAAAGAGCTCCCGACACAATATCTAAAGGGAAATGGACTCCGATATAAACTCGGCTATAGGCAATACAAGCTGCAATAAGAAAAAGCACAATTTTCAGTCTTGGAAAACGTGTAGAAAAAAGAATGGAAAAATAGGTGGCTAAAGCAAATGAATTGGAAGCGTGACCAGAAAAGTAACTATATAAACCCCCACAACTGCTTTTGACGAGACGCATTACATTTTGAATCTCTGGGTTATGACAGGGGCGCAAGCGTTCGAATCCATATTTAAAAAGATTGGTGACTTGGTCTGTGACTAGGATTAACGCCCCAACACTCAACAGTAAAAAAAGAGTTTGTTTCAAACCTTTAAAACGATAAAACCAAAATAACAACATCAAATAGACAGCAAAGTTGGTAGCCTTATGGGTCATAAGCATCCAAAAAGGGTCAAAAAACGGTGTGCCTAATCCATTTAGGTAGAGAAATAAAGTAATATCCCAATCTAAAAGCTGCTCCATCATTACTCTAAAGATTCAATTTCAGTATCAAAGAAAGCCAGTGCCTCTTCAATCAATTCTTCAGTAATTTTCTCTAGCTCATCTTGATCTTCTTTACCAAATTCTTCTAACCATAAAATCTCATCATTAGAAACGTTTAAAAGAAAACGGGGATATTCTGTATGCAATACAAAAATTTCGTCTTGTAAGGTTGAACTGTCAGCAATTAAAAATTTCGGTACTTCCATAGTGCATTATTTAGTTAAAATGAGCTTATTCGTTTGGTGTTGAAAGCGTAAAAATAGTAAAACTGCTGAACAAGAAAGGCCTGTTAACAAACCAATCCAAATTCCTGTGGCTTTTAAGGGGGTATAAAAAGCTAGATAATAAGAAACTGGAAAGCCAATGATCCAGTAAGAAATAAAAATAAAGGTCGTTGGAATGTTGACATCTTGCAATCCTCGCAAAGCCCCTAAAACGACTACTTGAAGGCCATCAGTGATTTGAAAAAAGCCAGAAACAACCAGTAAAGAGGCAGCAATAGCAATTACTTCTAAGGTATCGGGCGAGGTCATCGCGCCTTTATTTTCAAGATAAATCCAGGGTAAGTCGTCACTAAAAATTAGATAGAATGCGCAAAAGAACACATCGATTATGAAAATTAAAAAGAAAATGGAGAAAGCGATGCGCTTCAATTCTTTATAATCTTTCTTTCCGTACTGATTTCCTACACGAATCATTGCCGTAGCACTAAGCCCCATGGCTACCATAAAAGTCATAGAGGTAAGGTTCAATGCGATTTGATTTGCAGCCTGAGAATTGGTTCCTAGTACGCCGGATATCCATACCGCAACAACAAAAAAGGCTACTTCAAAAAACATTTGAAGTGCTGAGGGCAGGCCAAGTTTTAATATTTTTTGAACGAGAAAGAGTTTGATCTGAGCAAAGTTCAGTGATAGTTTATACTTCTTAAATTGTTTATGGTAGCTAACATAAAGCATAATATAGAGTAACATCATCATGCGTGAAATAAAGGTTCCGATTGCAGCTCCTTCAACTCCTAATTTTGGGAAACCAAAATGACCAAAGATTAACAGATAATTCAAAATCACATTAATTCCGTTTCCAAATAAGGTCGCATACATGGCAGGACGCGTTAAGGAAAGTCCATCAGAAAACTGTCTAAAGGCCTGAAATACAACCAGAGGAATAAGAGATCCAGCAACCCAATTTAAGTAAGGAAATGCCAAAAAGACTACCTCCTGAGGTTGCCCCATATGAAACATTTGGTTTCGTAAGCTGTACACTCCCAAAAACAAAAGTATACCCAAAAACACACACAGAAACAAACCGTGTATAAACAATTCTCCAACTCGTTTAATATCGGATCGTCCGTCTGCTTGGGCAACCAAGGGCGTTAGGGCAGTTGAAAATCCAATCCCAAGTGACATGGCAATGAAAACAAAACTGTTGCCCAAGGAAACTGAGGCTAATTCTGCTGTTCCGAGCTGACCAACCATTATGTTATCAATCAATTGTACAACGGTGTGGCCTAAAAGGCCTAATATTACTGGAAAGGCTAAACTGAGATTTTTTCTAAACTCTTGTGTATATAATTTCAATCGGTTGTAGGTTAAAGACTAAAATAGTCTATCAGATAAACAAGAGAGGCCATAGTAGCAGCACCCAATTCTAATTCTCTTTTATTAATAGCATCAAAAGTATCATTCGCAGCGTGGTGATAATCGAAATAACGCTGAGAATCTGGACGAAGACCAGCAAGGACATTAGCATCTGTTTTTAAATGACCTACATCGGCACCACTCCCACCTTTGACAAACATATGAATCAGATAAGGCTCGAAATAAGGCTCCCAACTCTGAATAACAGCAAGTTTTTCGGGTGCACTATCAAT
Source organism: Candidatus Arcticimaribacter sp. (assembly GCA_965655585.1). GTDB lineage: Bacteria > Bacteroidota > Bacteroidia > Flavobacteriales > Flavobacteriaceae > Arcticimaribacter. The sequence continues at coordinate 5,131 of CBFHHG010000062.1, forward strand.
AGAAAAACCCCTGGGTGTAAAACCACCGGCATCGGATTCTAAAGCAAAAACATGATTCTCTTTATTGGCCTCAGCTACTGCAGCATATTCTGTTGCTCCACGCATCCCATTCTCTTCATTCATAAAGAGGACTACCCGAAGGGTGCGTTTAGGTTGGTATCCAATCGTTTTAAACAAGCGCAATACTTCCATAGACTGAACAACTCCTGCGCCATCGTCATGAGCACCATCGCCAAGATCCCAAGAGTCTAAATGTCCTCCAACAACCATAATTTCATTTGGTTTTTCGGAACCGGTTATTTCGCCGATAACATTATAGGATTGAACGTCGGGTAAGTTTTTACAATTTTGCTTTAAATAAAAACTAAGCTTTGGGTTTAAAGCCAACATGGAACTTAATAATTCAGCACCATTGGTGCTTATGGCGGAGGCTGGAATTCTTTTACGAAGCGACAGCTTGCCGTAGCTCATAGATCCTGTATGTGGAAAATCATCTAATCTTAAGTTGACCGAACGTACAATAACAGCAACTGCTCCCAGACGAGCAGCTTCTTCTGCACCTGAATAACGTTGATCCACACAACCTGAATAGGCACTGAATGTGTTTATAAGATCTGCCTGCATTGGTCTGTTAAAAAAAACGATTTTGCCTTCAACTTCTTTTCTACCTAATTTTTTCAAGGCTTCAAAATCCTGTACTTCAACAACCTCCGCTCGGATGCCAGCTAGGGGTGTAGCTACAGAACCACCCAAAGCACATATTGGGACATTGATCGTGTTTCCAGGGCTGGTTTCAATGTGTGCATATTCAAATGTTCCTCTGATCCACTTGGGTACCATGACAGGTTGTAACCAAACACGGTCTAAGCCAAGGGCATCTAATTCTTCTTTCCCCCATTCAACAGCACGCTCTGCATTCAATGATCCCGATAATCTTCCTCCAATTTGATTGGATAAATGTTCCAACCAAGGGTAACTCTGCCCATTCAAAAGAGCGGTTGAATAGATTGATCGAATCTGTTCTTCGACTTTGACATCTTGCTGTGCATGAAGCATTCCACAGCTAAGTAATACAAGGAAACTTATTTTTTTCATTCGATATTATTTAGGTGCAAACTGCACGATATTCTTTTTCGTTATTGGATTATCCCCTAAAATCATCAGGCGTTCAATTACATTTCGTAGTTCTCTAACATTACCCGACCAAGGGTATTGTTTTAGTAAATTTATAGCAGCTGACTCTATCTTTTTAACGGGCATTCCATCTTTTTGAGCTATTTCAGAAATGAAGTGTTCCGCAAGTAAAGGTATGTCATCTGTACGGTCAGCCAACGAAGGAACTTCAATTAAAATAACCGCTAGTCGATGATACAAATCTTCCCTAAAACGGCCTTTTTCAATCTCTTTTTTCAGGTCTTTATTTGTCGCTGCTAAAATACGAACATCTACAGAAATGTCTTTATCGCTTCCTACGCGTTGCACTTTATTTTCTTGCAGAGCGCGCAATACTTTTGCTTGAGCACTGAGGCTTAAATCTCCAATTTCGTCTAAGAATAAAGTCCCTTGTGAAGCCGCTTCAAACTTACCCTTTCTGTCTTTAATAGCCGATGTAAAGGCGCCCTTGAGGTGTCCAAACAATTCGCTTTCTATTAATTCCGAGGGAATGGCTGCACAATTCACTTCAATCAAGGGAAACTGCTGTCTATCGCTTTTTTGATGAATCTGATGAGCTACGAGTTCTTTTCCAGTTCCATTAGGCCCGGTAATTAAAATTCGGGCTTGTGTTGGTGCAACCTTATCGATTAAATCGAGTACTTTTTTTATTGATCTAGTCCCTCCAATTATATCGTATTTTTTTGCAATCTTCTTTTTCAAACGGACATTTTCTTTGATCAAGTGCTTGCTTGCTATGGCATTTCGAACGGATATTAAAAGTCGATTCAAATCCGGTGGCTTAGGAATAAAGTCATAGGCACCTATTTTCATAGCATGTACAGCAGTCTCAACATTTCCATGTCCAGTCAGCATGATAAAAGGAGTTGATATTCCTGATTTTTTTGCTTGTTCTAAAACTTCAAGACCATCCATCTTTGGCATCTTAATGTCGCATAAAATAAGATCAAACTCTTCATCATTTATGAGCTTAATTCCTTGTTTGCCGTCGACGGCCTCTGACAAAACAAAGGCATTATTCTCTTCGGTTAAAATTTTTACCAATACACGACGAATGGGTTCTTCGTCTTCTACAATTAATATTTTAGTCATCTGCTTGGGGTTCTACTTGGTTAAGCCATACGGTTCTTTGTGGGAAAGGTATGTCGATGGCATGGGTATTAAAAATTTCATAAATTTTATAGCGCACATCACTTTTAACCAAACCCGCCGAAAAGCTATTATTGAGTGTAAAAGAAAGCTTAAGATCCAAAGCATTGTCTCCAAAATCATTAAAGAGAACATCTGGTTTGGGATCTTGCAAAATTTCGGGAAACTCTTTAGTAAGATCAATCAACAACTTTTTTACGAGCTTTAGATCCGTCCCGTAAGCCACACCGATACTTACGTATTCTCTGGTCAGTGTTCCGTTCTCTGTCCAATTATATAAAATGGATGTTAAGAATTTATGATTGGGAATGATCAAAACTTTATTGTCAATAGTTACAGCTCTGGTAGTTCGTAGCGTGATGTTTTCTATTTTCCCAACTTGACCATCCAATTGAATTATATCGCCCACATGAACTGTCTGATCGGCTATGATGAACACCCCAGAAATAATGTCTTGAATAAAGGTTTGCAATGCGAGACCAACACCAACTAATAAGGCCGCAGAAGCTGCAAAAATAGCAGTGACATTTACACCGATATTGTCAAACGTGATTAATATTACAATCAGATAAACGAAGTAATTAAAAAAAGAAAAAATGCTTTGAAAAGTAAACTGCGCCTGTTTGTTAAGCGTTCGATAAACCAAACGTCGAATCAGTTTTAAAAAATACCGCGTAAAAACAAAAACAATTAGGATGATGAGTATCGACTTCACAGAAAAAGAAACCGAAGAACCAACATTGAAATTATAATTGAAAAAATCAAGAATTTGCTGCATGAATAAAGAATAATATACTCAAATATAAAACAAAAAAGAGGGTTAAAAACAAAACCCACCCTTAAAAAAGGATGGGAAAAATTGTGTGAAACAGATACAAACCTAAAAAGGTTCATAAGCCAAAACACACGATTATGTTGTTCTTACTAGTTAGGCAAACATATCTTTTACTTTTTCAAAGAAAGATTTGTCTGATTTTTCAGGTTTCGGGATAAAATTTTCATCCTCCATCATTTTTTGGAAAAATTGCTTTTGCTCACGATTTAAGGTTTTTGGCGTCCACACATTAACATGAACTAATAAATCTCCTTGACCATAACGATTTACGTCAGGTAATCCTTTTCCACGTAAACGGAGGGTTTTTCCTGATTGTATTCCGGATTCTAATTTGATTCTAACCTTCCCTTCCAAGAGGTCAAATTCCTTTGAGACCCCCAAAGCTGCTTCTGATATTGATATATATAAATCGTAATGAATGTGGTTTCCTTCCCGCATAAAACGCTCGTGAACGTGCTCTTCTATCAAAACAATTAAATCCCCAGAAACCCCATTTCCTGGAGCTGCATTTCCTTTTCCAGAAACCTTTAACTGCATCCCATCTTCTACCCCTGCTGGAATTTGAATGGAAACCGTTTCTTCTTCTTGAATCATTCCTTGGGCATCACTTCCTTTGGGTCTGTTTGATATTGCTTGACCGGAGCCTGAACAAGAAGGACAGGTTGCAGCTGTTTGCATACGACCCAATATCGTATTGGTAATCCGTACGGTCTGACCCGAGCCTTTACAAGCCGCACAGCTGGTATAAGAAACATCTTTAGCTTGGACTTTACGTTTTACTTTTACTTTCTTTTCTATGCCTGTGGCAATTTCTTCTAGTGTTAATTTAACACGGATCCTAAGGTTACTACCTTTTACCCTACGCTGACCTCCGCCTCCGCCAAAGCCACCACCAAAACCACCGCCACCGAAAATATCACCAAATTGGCTGA
>CBFHHG010000063.1:0-9117 GCA_965655585.1 Candidatus Arcticimaribacter sp.
TGGAAAAGTATATATGACCCGTGCAGGTCTCTTTGACGATGCTGATGTGGCATTACACTGGCATCCGAATAACAAAAATGCAGCCAACCCAGGAGCAGCTTTGGCAAACAAATCGGCTAAGTTTCGATTTTACGGGCGCTCGGCTCATGCTGCTGCTGCACCGGAACAAGGACGTTCTGCTCTAGATGGTGTAGAGTCAATGAACTATATGGTCAATATGATGCGGGAACATATTCCCTCAAGTGCACGTATTCATTATGTAATTACCCGAGGTGGAGAAGCTCCTAACGTGGTGCCGGATTTTGCAGAAGTATATTACTATGCTCGTCACGACCGACGCGATGTCGTAATTGATATCTTCGATCGAATTGTGAACACCGCCAAAGGTGCTGCTCTTGGAACGGGAACAACAATGGATTTCGAAATGATCGGTGGAACGCACGAATTACTTCCAAACGATGTATTGCAAGAATTGATGCACAAGAGTCTCAGCCAAGTGGGTGGGTTTGACTATACAACAACTGAAAATGAGTTTGCAAAACGTATTGCGGAGACCTTAGGGAAACCCTTGGATATGGCTTTTGTAAATGGGGTTGAACCTTATGACCCCAATGCACTTCCTATGGGATCTACTGATGTAGGTGATGTGAGTTTTACCGTTCCTACGGCAGGAATGGGTGCCGCAACCTGGGTTCCAGGAACACCAGCTCACAGCTGGCAAGCAGTTGCTACTGGGGGAACATCCATTGGAAACAAAGGAATGCTCGTTGCAGCAAAAACATTAGCACTAACTGCCTTTAAATTATTGGATAATCCCAAAATAATGGAAGAAGCTCATGCTGAATTTCTCGAAAAAAGAGGCGCTGATTTTAAATACATTCCGCTGTTAGGAGATCGAAGTCCTGCCTTGGATTACAGGAATTAGGGGGTGGGGTTTTAATCCAAAATATAGGAGTGGTCAGACAGAACACTAAAGCAAGATTCTATTGACCAAGCAACTGCAGAATATTTTCCAAAGCAGGATTACGATTGTTCGGATCCCAAACGGCAGAGAGCACCGTACGGTGGGGCAAATCATCCAAGGGTATGAATTTAACTCCCCTATGAGATTTGAGTTGTAAGGATTTGGGAACTATGGAAATTCCAAAATGGTTTTCCACCAATTTGTAAATGGTATTGGAATGGATGGTATTGTGGGAAACCTTGGGTGCAAAGCCACTGTCTTCGAATAGCTGCATGACTTTATGATAGTAGGAAGGACTGTATTGTTGATCGAATAAAATAAAAGATTCGTTTTTGAATTGGGCCAGTTCCCTGAAATTGTGCAAATCCATCGGGTGGTTTTTGGGCAATACCAAACAAAAAGCTTCGCGTAAAACTGCATGTGATTTTAGTCCTCGCGGCAGATTTTCTAAACGGACAAAGGCCAGATCAGTTTCCTGAGACAACAAGCCGTCAACTTGGGTTTGGTTGTCCATTTCTTTGAGGCTAAACAAAATTTTAGGGTGTTGTTTTCTGAATGCTAAGAGGAGATCGGGAATGATTTGCTGCATAGCCGAACCCACATAACTCAATTTTAGATTCCCTACCAAACCCCGATCCAGCAATTGACTGTGCTCAATGATCTGATTCAAGCCATTGAAATAATGAGCTAATTCAGTTTTGAGATATGCGCCAGCTGGGGTTAGTTCTACTTTACGGTTATGGCGTTCGAAAAGCTGAACATCCATGTGCTGCTCCAATTCCTTGATTTGTTTACTCAAACCCGGCTGAGAAATAAAAAGCCGCTCCGAAGCTTTTCGGAAATGTAAATCTTCAGCTACTGCTTGAAAATAACGGAGGTGCCTCAGTTCTAATTGATAACTCATGGTTATTGGTTTGATGAAAAAATCATCTTATTAGGTATTAAATATAAGGGTATTTTTAATAAAAACTTGTGGTGATGAATTTTAGCTACGGAAAAGAAAAACTGACACTAAAAAAAGTCTTTGAAATTGCAGAAGGAAAACGCAAGGGAATTTTGATTCCAGCGGTTATTGAAGGTGTGCAAAAAAGCAATGCCATTGTGCAGCAAGTGATCCGTTCTGGAAAAACCGTTTACGGAATCAACACCGGTTTTGGTCCACTTTGCGACACCTTGATCTCGGAAGATGAAACCCAAACCCTTCAAAAAAATTTACTACTGACCCATGCCGTTGGAGTAGGGAAATCCATTGAGCCCCTGCTTTCTAAAATCATGATGATCTGTAAGGTACATGCCTTATGCCAAGGACATTCTGGAATTCGCTTAGTGGTTGTCGAACGCATACTGTACCATATCGACCATGACCTCCTTCCGGCTGTTCCAGAACAAGGGTCTGTTGGTGCGTCAGGCGATTTAGCTCCTCTATCACATTTATTTTTACCCCTAATTGGGGAAGGAGAAATCTGGAAAAATAATCAGCTTGTTCCAGCCAAAAAGATATTGGATCAGCACAAACTCCAACCCTTAGTTTTGGAAGCCAAAGAAGGTTTAGCGCTCATCAACGGAACCCAGTTTATTTTAGCACATGCCGTAATGGGACTTCAAAAAATGAAGTACCTTCTCGATTTAGCTGACCTTGCTGGAGCCATGAGCTTGGAAGGTTTTCAGGGAAGTGCAGCTCCTTTTAAAGCGGGGTTACACCATATTCGTCCCTTTAAAGGAGCACTAAAAGTGGCTGAACGTATGCGCATGCTTTTGGAGGGTTCTGAAAATTTAGACGCTCATAAAGAATGTGACCGGGTACAAGACCCTTATTCCATTCGCTGCATCCCACAAGTGCATGGGGCTTCTCGTAATGCTTATTGGCATTTAAAAAAACTAACTACCATTGAACTGAATTCTGTTACCGATAATCCCATTATTTTGAGCAAAACGGAAATCATTTCGGGTGGGAATTTTCACGGACAACCCCTAGCAATGGTGCTCGACTATGCTTCAATTGCGGCTTCCGAATTGGGCAACATTGCAGATAGGCGCTGCTATTTATTACTCGAGGGCAAATACGGTTTACCCCGTTTGTTGACCGAAAAAGGGGGCTTAAACTCTGGATTTATGATTCCACAATACACCACTGCTGCCTTGGTTACCGAAAATAAATCCCTCTGTTTTCCTCCTTCTGCGGATAGTGTTCCGACTTCTTTAGGACAAGAAGATCATGTTTCTATGGGGAGTATTTCGGGCCGAAAATTCAATCAGATTTTAGGGAATCTCGAAAAAATACTGGCCATAGAATTGATGTACGGTGCCCAAGCTTTAGAATTCAGAGGCTCACTTCAATGCTCCAACCTCATCCAAAAAAACCATCAGCTCATTCGAGCAAAAGTTCCCAAACTAGAGGAAGATCGTTTGCTGAAAGACGATATTCAAAACCTAGTTGATATGGTACATAATCAAATGTTTATTGTAGAATAATGACAGCAGATCACAAGCGTTTTCAAGCAGCAATACTTCAAGGGATTCCATTAACACTTCCTCCAAAGCATCAATTCCCATTGGGAGTAAATCGGGCGCCCAAGCGGAAAGATATTTTATCCAAGGAAGAAAAACACTTGGCCATTCGGAATGCACTGCGCTATTTTCCAAAAAAATGGCATGCCGAATTAGCTCCAGAATTCGCCAAAGAGCTTCAAGACTTGGGACGAATCTATATGTATCGTTTTAAACCCAGTTACAAATTACACGCCCGACCATTATCGGATTACCCAGCGCAGTCCCAACAAGCAGCAGCACTGATGCTGATGATTCAAAACAACCTGGATCCTGCCGTGGCGCAGCATCCTGAAGAGCTGATAACCTATGGCGGAAACGGGGCTGTTTTTCAGAATTGGGCACAATACACCCTCTGCATGTACTATTTGGCGCAAATGACCGACGAGCAAACCCTGCATTTGTATTCAGGTCATCCCATGGGACTCTTCCCTTCGTCTAAAAATGCACCCCGAGTTGTTATTACCAACGGCATGATGATTCCCAACTATTCAAAACCCGATGATTGGGAAAAATTCAATGCCCTTGGGGTAACCCAATACGGACAAATGACCGCTGGATCGTTTATGTACATAGGCCCTCAAGGGATTGTTCATGGGACGACCATTACGCTGTTAAACGCTTTTCGTAAAATCTTGAAATCTGATGAAAATTGTAGGGGCAAAATCTTCTTAACTGCAGGTCTTGGCGGGATGAGTGGAGCACAACCTAAAGCCGGAAACATCTGTGGATGCATTACCATTTGTGCGGAAGTAAACCCCAAAGCTGCTCTAAAAAGACACGAGCAAGGCTGGGTTGACCTTTTAATTGATAGCCTCGATGAGCTGGTTGCTCGGGTGCGAATCGCCCAAAAAAAAGAAGAAGTGGTTTCAATAGCCTATATCGGAAATGTAGTTGCCGTTTGGGAACGTTTTGATCAAGAAGGTATTCATATTCATCTGGGATCGGATCAAACGTCCTTGCATATTCCTTGGACGGGTGGGTATTATCCCGTGAGCCTTTCCTACGAAGAAGCCAATACCATGCTGCAAGAAAATCCAGCTGCTTTTAAAAAAGAAGTTCAACAATCTTTGCGCAGGCATGCTGCCATCATTCAGAAACATACTGATAAAGGCACCTATTTTTTTGACTATGGCAACGCCTTTTTACTTGAAGCTTCACGAGCTGGGGCGGACATCATGGCCGAAAATAAGATCGATTTTAAATACCCATCTTATGTACAAGATATTTTAGGGCCTTTGTGTTTCGATTTTGGATTTGGCCCTTTCCGTTGGGTTTGCGCTTCGGGGAATGAAGAAGATTTGGATCGGACCGATGCGATTGCATTGGCAGTACTCGAAGAAATCAATACAACAGCTCCTCCAGAAATTCAGAGGCAACTACAAGACAACATCCAATGGATTCGGGAAGCAAAAAAAAATAAAATGGTTGTTGGGTCTCAGGCTCGGATTTTATACGCTGATGCCGAAGGTCGGATGAAAATTGCTGCAGCCTTCAATACTGCCATTGCAAACAATACCATCGGTCCCGTAGTTTTAGGGAGAGACCATCATGATGTAAGCGGAACCGATTCTCCCTACCGAGAAACTTCTAATATTTACGATGGGAGTAAGTTCACTGCCGATATGGCCTTGCATAATGTCATTGGCGATAGCTTCCGAGGCGCTACTTGGGTGTCGATTCATAATGGGGGTGGCGTTGGCTGGGGAGAAGTAATGAATGGAGGTTTTGGTATGCTTTTAGATGGAAGTCCAGAGGCAGCCGAACGCTTAAAAAGCATGCTTTTTTACGATGTCAATAACGGTGTTGCGCGCCGCAGTTGGGCGAGAAACGAAGAAGCCGTTTTTGCAATACAACGTGCCATGGAGCGAACACCCCAATTGAAGGTTACCCTTCCCAACCTAGTCGACGATGCTCTACTAAAAAATTTATTTTAAATGCAAACACTTTTTACCAACATTAAAGAACTCCTTCAGGTTCGAGAAGCCTCTGTTGCTTTTGTGGCAGGAGCAGACATGAACATTCTCCCAACCATCAAAAATGCTTTTTTACTTGTTGACGCAGGTCGGATTGCAGCATTTGGATCCATGGAATCTTGTCCAACTCTGGAGGGAAAAGAAGTAGTAGATGCAAGGGGGAAAATGCTTTTACCTTCTTGGTGTGATTCTCACACCCATTTGGTTTATGCTGGAAATCGAGAAGAAGAGTTTAAGGATCGCATCAACGGTTTGAGTTATGAGGAAATAGCGCGAAAAGGCGGAGGAATTTTAAATTCTGCCAAGACCTTACAAGCAACCTCAGCCGAATTCTTATACCAACAAAGTAAGCTGCGTTTAGAAGAAGTGATGCGTTTGGGAACCGGTGCCTTGGAAATTAAATCGGGCTACGGACTAACCCCAGAAGCAGAACTGAAAATGCTGCGGGTCATCAAACGCTTGCAACAAGAAACTTCCATCCCCATTAAAGCCACCTTTTTGGCTGCTCATGCCCTACCCCAGGCCTTTAAATCAAACAAAGCAGGGTTCTTGCACATGATGCTGAACGAAGTTTTACCAGTGCTTAAAGCAGAGAATTTGGCTTCGGCCATTGATGTTTTTTGTGAAACCGGATATTTCACCCCTGAGGATACGGCCGAAGTATTACAGGCTGCGCAAGCCTATGGTTTGGTTCCAAAAATCCACGTCAACCAATTCAACGCCATTGGCGGAGTAGCAGTCGGGGTACAATACAATGCGCGTTCTGTAGATCATTTGGAAATCCTAACTGACGCAGATGTGTCCGTTTTACAAGGAAGTAAGACCATGCCTGTTGCATTACCCGGTTGTTCTTTCTTTTTGGGAATACCCTATACGCCTGCTCGAAAAATAATGGCGGCCGGCTTACCATTGGCACTAGCTACCGACTACAATCCGGGATCAGCTCCTTCGGGGAATATGAATTTTATTGTTTCTATAGCCTGTATACAGATGAAAATGACTCCCGAGGAAGCAATCAATGCGGCAACAATCAACGGAGCCTATGCTATGGGATTAGAAGAGGAAGTTGGGTCAATTACCGTTGGAAAGAAAGCCCATTTGATCCTGACTAAAGCCTTGTCTTCCTATACTGTATTGCCCTATGCCTTTGGCTCATCGAATATCGAACAGGTTTACATCAACGGGAAACCACTTTAAATTCAAAACATAAACATGCATCAACTACCTACTCCTTACCAAGCTCCACTTCCTCAACTTTGGAAAGGGAGAACTACTGCTCCCGAATTGGGGATTCAATACTGGTACCAACAAGTGCAGCTTGTAGATTTGGAAAAAGAATCCGAAGCTGAAGCTGTTCCCCATGTTGCACTTTTGGGCTATGCTTGCGACGAAGGTGTTCGCAGAAATAAAGGAAGAATCGGTGCAGCTCAAGGGCCCGATGCAATCCGTAAACAATTGGCGCGGTTGGCTTATCATCATAATTCATTAAGAATTAGCGATTATGGGAATCTGCTTTGTGCAGAGGGGAATCTAGAAGCTTGTCAAAAAGCCTTATCGGTTCTTACGGAACAGCTACTAACACAAGGATCTTTTCCCATTGTTTTGGGAGGTGGTCACGATGTTGCTTACGGGCATTTTGTTGGTATCCACAACGCACTGCAGCAAAAAGGAAATTCGAGTATTGGAATCATCAATTTCGATGCGCATTTCGATTTACGTCCTGTTGCAGATCGGCCTCATTCCGGAACAGCCTTCAATCAAATTTTATCAGCATACGGGAGCACTACCGAATACGTTGCCCTCGGCATTCAACAAGCAGCCAATAGCCCAGAACTCTTTGAAATTGCCACAGAAAAAGAGGTGAACTATTTGTTTAATGATGCCTGTGAAAATATTAATTACGAAGTAGTTAGCTCAACGTTACATGCCTTTATCGAACGTAATGATGCTCTGTATTTGACCATCGACTTGGATGGGTTTTCCTCTGCCTACGCGCCGGGGGTCAGTGCACCTTCGCCGCTCGGTTTCTCTCCTGCCTTTGCTTTTAAAGTACTGAACTTCCTAATGCAAACCCAAAAGGTTGTTGCAGTCGATATTGCCGAATTGAATCCGCAGTACGATCACGATCAGTGTACCGCTATTTTAGCCGCACGGATTGTGGATGCTGTGGTTGGGGGGTTGTAATCGTTGGTTTATAAAGGATTGGTGTTGCCTAGTCGGATCGGAATAAAAACCTCTTCTTCAGAATCCACACTATTTGGTTTGTATTGTGCTCCCAAAACTTCAAAATGGGCTCTTTGATCCACTTCATATTCCGAATTTGGTAGCCATTGACCGAAAATATATTCCATGGTCTTCGGGAAATTTTTAGCCTTGCCTTTGTGTATAAAAACAGCGTACAGTCCACCCACTAAGGTCAGGGTTTCCATGCCTTTAGGGATGTTCTTAAATTCGGTAACTTCCACCATTGCACATTTGGTAAACTCCGTTTGCGGGCTAAAATCATCAAAACTCAGTGAGGAATCATACAGCTGAACGGAAAAGAAGTCCGTACCAACTTTATTTTGAATCAGGTTTCTTTTGGGCATAAAACCACTCCATAGTTGACGCGTGTGGTCTTCTGATAAAGACATGCGCAATGTTTTTCCAACAAGTTTTTTTTCGGGGAGTGTTTCTATTCTTAGGTGCATGGTTTGGGCTTACTTCAAGCGTGGATATTTAATTATTGATTAAAAATCATGAAACTATTGAGCTGAACTGTTTTTGCTACGAGGGAGGAGTCTTTTTTATTGAACTCAGACTAAAATAATGACCCGCATAGGTGAGTCCTATGTCTACTTTTAACAATCTAGCCTTTAAGGTTACTTCATCACCGATATTAAATGTCAATAATTGGCTTTGGAATTTAGTTTCATCGAATGAAATTATAGGCACCTGATTGCTTCGCTGTTTTTCGGTATCAAATCCAACAACCAAATGCGTGTTATTAATGTTATTTATGAAACATACCATTTCAAATTCATTCCCAATGAAAGGCTTATAGGCATGTTCCAGTTGAAGATGTGTTTTGCCAACTTCATGTACTTCTAATAATTCTGCGTATTTAGGTGATTTCATTTGAGTTGTTTTATAGTTGGAATTAATATAAGGTTAATGTATCTCTATATTCTCTCTCAAATCTCTGTTAAGCTGATAGACCAAAAAGTAATAATAGAACGCTGACTTAATCTCTTTATTCATTTTACGCTTTGAATTAAGCATTAAAGAAAGATTAGACTTATCGATTGCTAGTTGACGTAATAAGTCTTTACGATTAATTCCAAACTCCTTCATACGATCCTCAATCCATAAAGGAGTTATTGTGGACACATCTAGGGAGTAAAGAACAGGTATTACATTAGTCTTTAGCCCAGTAGGCTTAAAGACCTCCTTAACTCTTTCAACTAATTGTTTTTGGTTCATAAAATAACCATTTGGGGTTTTTTCTTGAACAACTATAACCTTTACCGTATCAACGCCCTGTTCTAAGATCTCAATTCTGATTCCCATCCGACCATAGTTTGCTATCGATTTCGAAAGTTGTTTGGTTAATTTTGAATTCATAACTAGTCTTTTTCTCAATAAATATCA
>CBFHHG010000064.1:0-9103 GCA_965655585.1 Candidatus Arcticimaribacter sp.
CTTTAGAAGAAGAGTTAAAAGGGGTTCCCAACCTAGTTAAAATCACCTCGACTTCCTTGGAGAATTTTTCTTTGATTACCGTTGAATTTGATGAAAACATAACCAAAGAAAATGCAAAAATAAAAGTAAAGGATAAAATTGATGCGGTTACTTCAAGTGCCGATTGGCCCACCTTTAACAATGCTAAAGTAGAACCTACAGCTTTTGAGTTTAGTTTGTCTGAAGAGGTTCCTATCCTCAATATTGGTCTTAGTGGAGACTTACCCATTGAGGAAATGAAATTTTATGGTGAATTACTTCAGGATAAAATCGAACAGATGTCCGAAATCAAAGAAGTTGCTCTTCGTGGAGTTCAAGACTTTGAGGTTGAGGTTTCGCTCGACCTCATGAAAATGAATGCTGCAACGGTATCTTTTGACGATGTAATCAATGCCATAGCCCGAGGAAATAGTACCGTTTCTGCTGGGAATATTGAAGGGGATGGCTTACGCAGAAACATCCGTGTTCTTGGAGAAATAGAAAGCCCAGAAGAGCTTGAGAGTTTTGTAATTAAAACGCAAAACGGTATTCTTTTTTTAGGCGATGTAGCTACCGTTACTTTTAAGGAAAAAGAAAAAAACTCCTATGCGCGTTTGGATGGAAAGTCTGCTTTGGTTCTTGACGTTAAAAAACGCAGTGGTAAAAATTTGATTCTGTCGGTAGAAAAAATTAGAGCCATAGTCGAGGAAGTTATCGCAAATGATTTTCCGAGCACCATCAAGGTTGACATTTCAAACGACCAATCCAATACCACAAAAAATATTGTTAGTGATTTGGCCAACAACATCATTTTTGGGGTGATTCTAGTAATCACTGTTTTAATGTTTTTCTTAGGCTTCCGAAATGCACTCTTTGTTGGTTTTGCAATTCCGATGTCCATGTTCATGTCCTTTATGATCTTAGGTTTCTTGGGCCAAACCATCAACACCATGGTTCTTTTTGGTCTTATTATGGGGCTTGGAATGCTGGTAGATAATGGAATTGTTGTAGTCGAAAACGCTTACCGATTAATGGAAAAAGAAGGCTTCACTGCAATCGAAGCTGCAAAAAAGGGGGTTGGTGAAATTGCATACCCCATCATCATCTCGACAGCAACAACCATTGCGGCTTTTATACCCCTTGGCTTTTGGCCAGGGACCATTGGAAAATTCATGATTTTCTTTCCCATTACCCTTTCCATTGTTCTGGGATCTTCGCTAATTGTTGCTATATTTTTCAATTCCATGTTGGTTTCAAAATTCATGGAAATAGAAGATCGTGAGATAAGTCAAAAGAGTCTTTGGCGTTTAACCTTTGTTCTAGGTGGCTTAGGACTTCTATTGGTGTTCAATACAGGAACCGTTCGAGGTTTAGGAACCCTAATGCTTTTTACAACTATTTTATTTTGGACCTATAAATTTTTCATTAAAAAATGGGCTGTTTATTTTCAGAACGTAGTCCTAGTAAATTTAGAGAAAAGATATACCAAGGTATTGCGTTTTGCTTTGACAGGTCGTATGCCCTATGTCTTTTTGTTTTCAACAATCGGGCTGCTTTTTTCTTCCTTTATTATTCTCGGATTAGCTTCGCCAAAGGTTGAGTTTTTCCCTGAAAATCAGCCGCAGCAAATCTTTGTTTATATGGAATATCCAGAGGGTACCTCCATCGACAAAACCAATGCTACTGCAAAACTTATTGAAGCTGAAATTCAGGAAGTCATCTCTCAGGAAAAATACACAGACGGCGATTCTAGTTTTATGATTGACTCCAACGTGTCTATGGTTGGAGCTGGAGCTCAAAATCCTGAAACCGATAAAGGGGGAGACCAAGACATGCCCCACAAGGCAAAAGTCACCCTTACCATGTCGGAATTCAAACTCAGAAGAGGCCTTTCGAGTGAAGATTTGAGAAAAGAAATTCAAGCAAAACTTCAAGATAAGTATGCTGGTTTTTCAATTTCAGTTGAAAAAGAATCAGCGGGCCCTCCTGTTGGGTATCCGGTAAACATTGAACTTAAGGGAGAAGATTACGACGAATTAATTACAATTGCTGAACGCTTGAAATCCTATTTAGGAAAAGAAAATATCCTGGGAGTAGAAGAAATCAAGATCGATGTAAACAAAAGTAAGCCCGGTCTAGCGGTCAATATCGATCGTAAAAAAGCTGGGGGTCTTGGAGTCGCTGGGGGTCAAATTGGCCAACAACTGAGACGATCGCTCTTTGGTGAAAAAGCAGGTGTTTTTAAGAAAGATGGTGAAGACTATGACATCAACGTTCGTTTTGATGAAAAGGACAGACTCAGTACTGCTTCGCTTTTAGATCAATACATTGTGTTTCGAGATCAGGCCAGTGGAAAAATCAAAGAAATTCCGATCAGTGCAATTGTCGATTTGGATAATTCTGTTTCCTTTAGTGCCATTAAACACAAGGAGCTTCGACGTGTGGTCACGGTCTATTCGGCTGTTTTAGCTGGCTACAATGCAAATGAAGTTGTCGATCACGTAAAAGAAAGTATGATCGGTTTCGACGGCATCCCTTCTGATGTAGATTATGAATTTACTGGAGAAGTTGCAGAACAAGAAGCCAATATGAATTTCTTATTGGGAGCTTTAGCAACTGCTCTAGGGCTTATCGTATTCTTACTGGTACTTCAATTCAATTCCATCTCCAATCCACTCATCATCCTACTTTCTATTTTCTTGAGTTTTACGGGTGTGCTTTATGGAATCAGTTTATTCGGAATGCCTTTTGTAATCATGATGACGATGATGGGAATTATCTCCCTTTCAGGAATTGTAGTAAACAATGGGGTGGTTCTGATCGATTATACCCAACTGCTCATTGCACGAAAAAAAGAAGAATTGGGTATTTCGTTTGAAGAAATGCTTCCACGCATTGAAGCTAGAGAAGCTATTGTTTTAGGTGGAACTGCACGTTTGCGACCTGTGTTACTAACGGCAATAACAACCATTTTAGGACTTATCCCACTTGCAACTGGCCTCAATATTGATTTTTCTTCTTTGGTGACCAATTGGGATCCCAATATTTATATTGGAGGAGACAATGTGATTTTCTGGGGACCACTGGCTTGGACCGTGATTTTCGGATTAACGTTTGCTACTTTCTTGACTTTGGTAATCGTTCCAGCTTGTTTTTACTTGGTGTACCGATTAAAATTAAAGATTAAAGCCTTTCGAAACTCCTAAAGAAGATTGAACTTAATATCTTTGCAAAGAATTTTGAAATTATGCTAAGAACAAATAACTGTGGGGAGTTGAACCTCTCACACCTTGGAAATAAAGTGACCCTAGCCGGATGGGTACAAAAAACTCGTAACAAAGGCTTTATGATATGGGTCGATTTACGGGATCGTTACGGCATCACTCAAATTATTTTTGATGAAGAACGTACCGATAAAGAAACATTGGAAATGGCGCAAAATCTGGGTCGCGAATTTGTGATTCAAGTTGAAGGAACGGTCATTGAGCGCGAATCAAAAAACCCGAATATACCTACAGGTGCAATTGAAATCCTAGCAGAATCTTTCACCATATTAAATGCTTCGAAAACACCACCCTTCACTATTGAAAACGAAACCGATGGTGGCGAAGAATTGCGCATGCAATACCGCTACCTCGATATCCGAAGAAAGCCTGTTCGTGAAAATTTAATTTTTCGTTCAAAGGTAAGTTTAGCCATTCGCAATTACTTATCCTCCTATAATTTTATTGACGTTGAGACTCCCTACTTGATTAAGTCTACACCAGAGGGTGCACGTGATTTTGTAGTACCCTCTCGAATGAATTCAGGAGAATTTTACGCCTTACCTCAATCGCCACAAACCTTCAAGCAACTGCTGATGGTTGGCGGAATGGATCAGTATTTTCAGATTGTTAAATGTTTCCGAGACGAAGATTTACGTGCCGATAGACAACCCGAATTTACTCAAATTGATTGCGAAATGACCTTCGTAGAACAAGAAGATATTCTAGCTCGTTTTGAGGGCCTACTCATTCACCTTTTAAAAGAAATTAAAGGTGTCGAAGTATCCAATTTCCCAAGAATGACCTATGCAGAGGCGATGGAAAAATACGGCAACGACAAACCCGATATTCGTTTTGGAATGGAGTTTGCCGAACTCAACGAACTTGCCAAAGGCAAAGGCTTTCCTGTTTTTGACCAACAAGAACTGATTGTTGGAATAGCAGTGCCAGGAGCTGCAACCTATACTCGAAAACAAATCGACGCCTTGATCGATTGGGTCAAAAGACCTCAAATTGGTGCCAACGGATTAATCTGGGTCAAATGTAATGAAGACGGAAGTTTCAAATCCTCTGTAGATAAATTTTATTCGCAAGAAGATCTGCAAGCATGGGCTTCTAGTACGCAAGCAAAAGCTGGAGACTTGATCCTCGTGATGGGTGGGGATACCCATAAAACTAGAACACAACTTTCGGCTTTACGTATGGAATTGGCAGAGCAGTTGGGTCTTCGTGATCCAGAGGTTTTTGCTCCGCTATGGGTAGTAGACTTTCCCCTTTTAGAATGGGACGAAGAAAGCAAACGCTTCCACGCCATGCACCATCCTTTTACAGCCCCAAAACCCGAACAAATGGAACTCTTGGCAACCAACCCAGCTGCTGTCAACGCTAACGCCTATGATTTGGTTCTTAACGGAAATGAAATTGGAGGAGGATCAATCCGAATTCATGATGCCGCAGTTCAAGAAACCATGTTCGATTTGCTCGGATTTACTAAGGAAGAAGCACAAGCTCAGTTTGGATTCTTGATGGAGGCATTCCAATATGGAGCCCCTCCGCACGGTGGAATTGCACTTGGACTGGATCGTTTGGTTGCCCTCTTAGGCGGACAAGAAACCATTCGAGATTTTATAGCATTCCCAAAAAACAACAGCGGTCGTGATTTAATGATCGACGCCCCAGCTTCAATTGCCGAAACACAATTAGACGAGTTGAATCTAACCATTAAAGCAACAGAGTGATGCAACTGCAAGGGAATTTAACCTTAAAGAAGTTCCTGATTTGGAGGATTAAACACATCCCAAATAAACAATTTATACATTTCATAAGCATTGTTGTTGGGGTTTTATCGGGGCTTTTGGCTGCTGTAATAAAAAACACCACCTATTTTTTTCAACAACAGATTACCAATGTAAACATAGAATACCAATCTCTTTTTTACTTTATTTTTCCTATTCTGGGGATCCTACTAACTTTGGCAATCATCCGATACGGCATCAAAAAACCGGTAAATCACGGGATTCCCTCTGTACTTTATGCCCTTTCAAAACGGAAAGGTATAATGCCCGCTTATCAAATGTTTGCCTCTCTTTTTACGGCTCCAATAACCATAGGATTTGGAGGATCTGCCGGTCTCGAGGGACCAACGGTATCTGGTGGTGCGAGTATCGCTTCTAATTTATCACGTCTGTTGCACTTAAATCAGGCTACTCGTAGCTTACTCATTGGCTGTGCAGCCGCTGGTGCCATGTCTGCTATTTTCAAAGCTCCGATAGCAGCTATCATATTTGCCATTGAAGTTTTTAGTTTGGATCTGACCTTAGCATCTTTACTTCCCCTTTTATTCGCTTCCATTTCGGCATTACTCACAACTTACTTTTTTTTCGGATCTACACAGTTACTTCCTTTTGAACTGAAAGATGTTTTCAATTTAAATCATTTTGGATATTATATGATCTTTGGAATAATCGCCGGATTAGGTTCCGTTTATTTTACAAAGATGTATCTGTGGATTGAACGCTTTTTTGAAGTTCAACTAAAAGGATATCAACGGGTATTTTTTGGAGGGGTTTGCCTCAGTATACTCATCGTTCTTATTCCGCCCTTGTATGGAGAGGGTTTTGAAACCATCAACAATTTATTGAGAGAGGACTATCTAGCAGCCATCGGAACTTCTGTATTCATCAAAGATTTTGATCAAACTTGGACTGTTATTTTCTTACTTCTTGGACTTGTTTTCTTCAAGGTAATCGCAACGAGTTTAACCTTTGGCGCTGGAGGAAAAGGTGGTGTCTTTGCTCCCTCTTTGTTTATGGGTAGTGCGCTTGGTCATGTTTTCGCCAAAATAATCAATGCGCTTGGAGTTACAAGCATCCCCATTTCGGTAAGTAATTTCACCCTAGTTGGAATGGCCGGAATGATTGCTGGTATTTTACATGCCCCCCTTACAGCAATTTTCTTGATTGCAGAACTAACGGGTGGTTATACCTTGTTTCTTCCACTCATGATTACAGCCTCTTTGGCTTTTGCCATCTCCAAATACTTTATACCTACAACGATCTACACCACCGACCTGGTGAAAAAAGATGCTCTCCTAACCCACGACAAAGACGACACCATACTCACCCTAATGCAGTTGGATAAGTTGATTGAAAAAAACTTTTGTGTGCTTGCTCCTGCAATGACACTCGGTACTATGCTTACTGAGGGAGTAGCAAAATCAAAACGAAATTTATTCCCGGTTCTGAACGAAGAAGAGGCCCTTTTGGGTATTGTCTTATTGGACGACGTTCGAGAATTCATGTTCGACTCAACCCTGCACGAAACTGTTTATGTACGATCGCTGATGCACAGTCCGCCCAATGTAATTCATTATGAAAAGGATCATATGAAAGTGATTATGCGGAAATTTCAAGACAGTAGTGCGTGGAATTTACCCGTTTTAAAAGAAGGGAAATTTCTAGGGTTTGTCTCTAAATCCAAACTGCTTTCAGTTTACCGCAGAGAACTTATTCGAGTTAGTGACCCACTTTAATTGATCATAACGTTTAAAAATTAATTCTAATGAAATACATACTTCGGATTTTATTTTTCTGTCTTTTAGGAATTCTTGGAAGAGGCTATTATGTAAAAGAACTACTCGACTATAAGGGTGGTGAAAAAATAATTGGCTTGGGTGTATTGTTTGGTGCTTTTGTTTATTTACCTCTTTTTTTATACCACCGTTGGAAAGATAAAAACATTGCTGATTATACTTTGACCGACGAAAATATGAAGAAAATGAGTGGTAAAAAGAAGTAAAGCTTCTGACTGTCAATATTTTTGAAACATTGTACTGTATAAATAAAAAACAAATTTGTAACTTCGTTGATATATATTTTTATGATATGACAGGTACAGTAAAATTTTTTAATGCATCAAAAGGTTATGGATTCATAACCAATGATGAAACAGGCCAAGACATTTTTGTCCATGTAACGTCTCTTGACGGAGTAAGTCTTAACGAGGGCGACAAAGTAGAATACGTTGAAGAAGAAGGTAAAAAAGGAAAAGTGGCAGCACAAATCCAAGTCTTATAAAAAACATTTTATTTTGGTTCAAAAAAAGCACTCCATAGGGGTGCTTTTTTTATCGTTTGGATTTAAAAAAGCGTTCCAACAAGGCTCCAGATTCCTCCGCCAAAACGCCCCCTTGAATTTTAGATTTGGGATGTGGATGCACACCTTGAGAAGCAAAGCCCCGTTTGGGATCTGAAGCTCCAAATACTACACGATCCAACTGGCTCCAATAGAGGGCACCCATACACATAACACAAGGCTCAAGCGTCACATATAGAGTACATCCTTTTAAATATTTCCCATTTAAAAAATGCGCTGCAGCCGTAATCACCTGCATTTCTGCATGAGCAGTAACATCTTTTAGGCGTTCGGTTAGGTTGTGGGCGCGTGCTATGATCCGTTGATCAATAACAACAACGGCTCCTACAGGAACCTCATCCATTTCGAAAGCCAATTCTGCCTGCTCGTAGGCTTTTTGCATAAAGTAAACATCGTCTAATTCCATGCTTAAAAGTAAGCATTTCACAATTCATAATTCTGAATTAACGCCTACCTTTGTATTGTGAAACAAGAAAGCGTTTTATCAAAAATTAATAATCCCGAGGCTATTCGGAAACTCAAGCCCAAAGATTTACTTCTCTTGGCAGGAGCATTACGTCAAGAAATCATTGATGTAATTGCTACCAAAGAAGGCCATTTAGGAGCAAGTCTGGGAGTTGTTGAGCTAACCATTGCTTTGCATTATGTGTTCAATACCCCTGTTGACCAACTCATATGGGATGTAGGTCATCAAGCCTATGGACACAAAATACTGACTGGAAGACGCGATCAATTTGCAACCAACAGACAGTGGCAGGGTCTTAGTGGCTTTCCTACTCGAGCAGAAAGTATTTACGATGCTTTTGGAACAGGTCATGCTTCCACCTCTATTTCGGCAGCTCTGGGTATGGCACTTGCACACCAACAAAAAAACGATTCGCGCGCCCATATTGCTGTGATTGGCGATGCATCTATTGCTGGTGGAATGGCCCTCGAAGCACTGAATCATGCGGGCGTTAGTTCAGCCAATTTAATCATTGTACTCAACGACAATGCCATAGGGATTGACCCCAGTGTTGGCGCTTTAAAACATTATTTCGAAAAAGTAAAACAAGAAAATTCTGCGTCGGAAAATATTTTTCAAGCCCTAAACATTCCCTACAGCGGACCTGTTGATGGTCACGATCTACCGGGTTTGATTGTCGCCTTTCAAAAAATTAAAACGCAAAAAGGCCCCCGAATCATTCATGTGGTCACCACCAAAGGGAAAGGAGTTGAACAAGCAGAATTGGATCAGGTCACCTATCACGCGCCTGGGAAATTCGATCGAAAAACAGGTATTCTTGTTCCAAAAACAGAACGCCCGACCACAAAATACCAAGATGTATTTGGAAAAACTCTAGTTGCTTTGGCAGCTCAAAACCATGCCATTATTGGAATTACTCCAGCTATGCCGACGGGGAGTTCTATGAAGCTGATGATGGATGCTTTCCCAGAAAGAAGTTTTGATGTTGGAATAGCAGAACAGCATGCAGTAACCCTCGCTGCTGGAATGGCAACAGCCGGCTTACTTCCTTTCTGTGCGATCTACGCTACCTTTTTACAGCGCGCCTACGACCAAGTCATACACGATGTTGCCTTACAAAATCTAGGGGTCATTTTTTGTCTAGATCGAGCCGGTTTAGTCGGACAAGATGGTCCTACCCATCATGGGGTTTTTGATATTGC
>CBFHHG010000065.1:0-9037 GCA_965655585.1 Candidatus Arcticimaribacter sp.
ACCTTCTCTTTTAGCTTCTAAGGTAAGGGTGTCTTTTTGCTCCAAACTTAAGCTAAAATCTCCTCGAGTTTTTAGGTCAGCATTTTTATAACTAACCCCTATTGCGTAAAAATGTTTCTTATTATTTGAAACTTCCATTAAGTTGTTCTAATCGGCTACAAAAATAAGCGGCTGCTTTTAAAAAAAGTAACGCTAAAAGTATAATTAATAACGCAAAGTGGTTATTTTTACAATATAAACGCTCATAGACCATATAATATAGTCTTTATACAACCTAACCCCACCTTATTTAGAGTGTTTCTAAATAAAAAACAACGCGAATTATGCTTAAAAATAACGATGAAAGTAATGCGTCAAGAATGACCATCGAAGAAGGCTTTTATGTACTTCGTTTTCAAAACGATACCGATGAAGTTACCCGTGAAGTTCGTGAAATTAACAGTAGTTTTATTCAATTTCATTTTTGTTTGAAGGGGCAAGGAGATTTTTTATTCAACACAGGGAACTATGTTTTTAATGTAAAAGAAGAACACTCCATTCTGTTGTACAATCCACAGCGAGATTTACCTATAGATTTGAAACTTCAACCTAAAACCTGGATTATTGGTGTCGTTATTTCTATTAAAAAATTCCATAGTTTATTTTCTCAAGATGCAGATCATATTCATTTTTTGAGTCCCGAGAATAGTACTAAAAAATATTACGACAACGGAAATATTAATCCGAGTATGGCCGTTGTATTGAGTCAAATATTAAGCTCCAACATTCATGAAAGTATGAAAGCGCTTTATCTAAAAGGGAAGGTATATGAGTTGCTAAGTCTTTATTTCAATAAAAATGAAGATACCGATATTGAGCAATGCCCTTTCTTAATCGATGAAGATAATGTTCGTAAAATTCGATTAGCGAAGGAGATCATCCTCAAGAACATGTCCGAACCACCCTCGCTTCAAGAGCTTTCAGAGAAAATAGGGTTGAGCTTAAATAAGCTAAAAGAAGGATTTAAACAACTCTATGGGGATACGGTTTTTGGCTATCTTTTGGATCACAAAATGGAAGAGGCTCGACGCATGCTGGCTTCTTCCAATTACAACGTCAATGAAGTAGGATTAAGAATAGGCTACAGCACTTCGAGTCATTTTATAGCTGCCTTTAAAAAGAAGTATGGAACTACTCCAAAAAAATACTTAATGTCATTATCTTTGCAGTAAAATAGCTGAACTGCAGTTCGAATTAGCAGCTACACGAAAGAACGCTTATGAAAGGAGTATTATTGGTTAATTTAGGCTCACCGGAAAGCCCAAGCCCAAAAGATGTAAAAACTTATTTAGGGGAATTTTTAATGGATGAACGTGTGGTAGACTTACCCAAACTGTTCCGCACAATTTTGGTTAAAGGGATTATTTTAAATACCCGACCCAAACAGTCTGCTAAAGCGTATAAGAAAATATGGTGGGACGAAGGATCACCTTTAATTGTCCTTTCTGAAAGACTCAAAGGGAAAGTGTCTGAAAAGGTTTCGACCCCTGTGAGTTTAGCCATGCGCTATGGCTCCATGTCGATCAAAAAGGGCCTTCAAGAACTTGTTGATCAAGGAGTTGATGACATTTTTATTATCCCATTATATCCTCAATTTGCAATGGCTACAACCGAGACCATCTTGGTGCTTGCCGAAGAACTTCGAGATGAATTTTTTCCTCAGGTTAAGTTTACTTCTTTACCCCCATTTTATAATCACCCGGATTATATACGGGTACTTTCCAATTCAATTGCTGAAGGCTTGCAGGGGAAAAACTGGGAACACTTACTGTTTTCATACCACGGAGTTCCCGAACGCCACATCCGCAAGTCCGATATCACAAAATCGCATTGCAAAATAAATGGGGAGTGTTGTGTTACGGCATCCAAAGCCCATGAGTTTTGTTACCGTCACCAGTGTTATGAAACTACCCGTTTGGTTGCCGAATATTTAGAATTAAAAGAAGGTACTTTCTCTACATCCTTCCAATCGCGACTGGGGGTTGATCCCTGGTTACAGCCTTATACCGACAGAACTGTTGCAAATTTTGCCAAAAGTGGATTGAAGCAACTGGCGATAGCCACGCCTGCATTTGTTTCCGATTGTTTAGAGACTTTAGAAGAAATTGGAATGGAAGCAGCAGAAGATTTTGAAGAAAAAGGAGGAGACCATTTACAAGTACTCCCCTGCATCAATGATCGCGAAGAATGGATCAATGTAATGAGCCGTTGGATTGACGAATGGGCTTTAGCTGAAGAAGCTTAATGGCTGAAAAGGCCGTTCAAATGGGAACGGATCCCATTGGGAAACTATTGCTCCAACAATCGCTACCTGCCTCGATTGGTATTTTAGTGATGTCCCTCAATATCCTAATCGACACTATTTTTGTAGGTCAATGGATTGGGTCCAACGCCATTGCGGCAATTAATGTGGTGCTTCCTGTTTCCTTTTTTATTGCTGCTCTAGGAATGTCTATCGGTATGGGAGGAGGCTCTATTATCTCAAGAGCACTGGGAAGCGATCAGCTGGCTAAAGCGAATAAGACTTTTGGAAATCAACTTACGCTGACCTTACTCTTTACCCTCAGTTTTATGACTTTGGGATTGGTTTTTATGGAAGCTATAATTCCATCTTTTGGTGGGAAGGGAGCTTTGTATGCGCCTGCAAAAATATACTATACAATTGTGCTGTACGGAGTTCCGATTTTGGGACTCGCTATGATGGGGAATAATACCATTCGTTCCGAAGGGAAACCCAAACATGCAATGTATGCAATGATGCTGCCTTCCATATCAAATCTGTTTTTGGATTATCTATTCATTCATGTGTTTGGTTGGGGGATGGAGGGAGCTGCCTGGGCAACTACCCTGTCTTACGGAGTGTGTATGTTTTATATTTTCTATTTTTTCATTTCGGGTAAGTCCGATTTATTTTTGAAAATATCTGATTTAGCGCTTGATTTCTCTATTGTAAGAGAAATCGGTTCTCTTGGTTTCGTAACCCTGGCCCGGCAAGCAGTAGTGAGTGTAACCGTCCTGATGGTGAATAATATTTTATTTGAATTATCAGGTGAATCTACCGTTGCGGTCTATGCGATTATCAGCCGGATGCTCATGTTTGCACTATTCCCTATCCTAGGGATTACCCAAGGATTTGTCCCCATTGCTGGATTTAATTTTGGTGCAGATAAAAAAGATCGCGTACTAGAAGTAATCCGTACGGCCTTGATTTATGCAACAGTTTTAGCCACCTTTGTATTCTTCGTAATCATATGCTTTTCTGAAGCCATAGCAAGTGCTTTTACACAAGATCTAGCGGTTATTACTAAAACAAAAGAAGTTTTAATGTGGGTCTTTTTATCAACGCCCATAGTTGGTATTCAACTGATCGGATCGGCTTATTTTCAAGCCATTGGAAAAGCGATTCCTGCTCTTCTTTTGACCCTCACGCGTCAGGGGTTCTTTTTTATTCCGTTGATTTTAATTTTACCTCGCTATTATGGCGAATTTGGAATTTGGATTTCGTTTCCCATTGCCGAAGTAATCGCAACAATTGTTACCGCTTATTTCTTGAGAAAAGAATTGAAACGATACAATAATTAGAAGATCTTCCGATTTGGCTTTCTTTTTGTACTTTAGAACTTATAAAAAATTTCCTTTTGCTAGAATATTACAACTACATAAAATCCCTCCATTTGATATTTGTCATCACTTGGTTTGCTGGCTTGTTTTACATTCCACGCATCTTCATATACCACATTGAAGCGCAAGAAAAAACAGCTGTCGAACGCGATATACTGAGTGTGCAATTGAAGCTGATGGCCAAGCGACTCTGGTATATTATCACCTGGCCTTCGGCAATTTTGGCAAGTATTTTTGCCTTTTCATTACTTTACCTTATGCCCAGTTGGTTGACCCAAGACTGGATGTTGATCAAGCTCTTTTTCGTTGGGTTATTGTATTTATACCATTACAAAACCCATCAAATTTTTAAAGAACTTCAAAACGATGAATTTCGTTATTCCTCTTTATTTATGCGTATTTGGAATGAAGGCGCAACACTGATCTTATTTGCAGTTGTATTTTTAGTAATTCTTAAAAGCAGCTTCCATTGGATTTTTGGTGTATTGTCAATTGTCGGACTTGCACTTTTATTGATGCTTGGAATACGCATTTACAAGCGTTTTAGAAAAGACAAATAACCATGGCACGAAGCAAATTCTCTCTAAGGTCGCGGGTATTTTTCTCCATGATTTTGCTGGTGGTAATGACCTCCTTACTTATTCTTGGGGCAACCTTCTACCAATACTATTCTCAATCCGACGATTATAACTTAAGGCGGCTTGAACGTAAAGAAACACAGGTTAAAAATCATTTATCCTATATTCTCGATCGCGATGATGCATTCAATACGATTGGAGAAAAGCAGATTGATTTTTATGAGATTTTTGAATCCATAGCACTAATTCATAAAGTAGAGTATGCCCTTTTTAGTCTTGAAGGGGTGCCTTATTTTTACTCTTATGTGAAGACCGAAAACATGGATCAAGACCAGCGACTAGATCCAAAAATAACACAGGAACTCTTGTTGAATGAACGGCAGAGAATTGCTGTCCAAAATGAACAAGAACGAGGAAGGTTTCAATCCTCCTATAGTGTGTTGTTCGACACCAATAAGCAACCCTATGCAATTTTATATTTCCCCTATTTTGAAGACATATCTTTTAGCACTACGGAGTTGAACACCTTTTTAATGCGCCTCTTTCAGATTTATTTCTTTATGTTGTTGGTTGCCATTATCATTGCTTATTTTATTTCGAGTTATATGACACGTCCTTTAGAAACCATACGAGCACGAATTGACCGAACGGGCTTATTAAAAGGAAATGAAAAAATATACATATCCAATGCTAGTAAAGAAGTAGATAGTTTAGTGAATTCTTACAACAGCATGTTGGATGCTTTGGAAGAAAGTATAGCCAAATTAGCCCGTTCAGAACGAGAACAAGCTTGGCAAGAAATGGCCAAACAGGTGGCACATGAAATCAAGAACCCACTAACTCCCATGCGACTTACGATTCAAAGTTTTCAACAACGATTCGATCCTGAAGACCCAAAAATAACGCAAAAAGTACTTGATTTTTCTAAAATCATGATTGAACAAATCGATACGATGAGTAGGGTAGCCACAGCCTTCTCAAATTTTGCAACCCTGCCAAAGCTCGTTGTTGAAACAGAAGACATAGTCGAAATCACGAGACTTTCTATTGATATTTTTGAACCGGGAGTAATTCAGTACAGTAGCTCTGAAGAACAAATTTTGTGGGATATTGATCGGACACAATGGATTCGTATAATGACCAATCTAGTTCAGAACGCAATTCAGGCCGTACCTCAAGAAAGAGAACCGCAAATTCAAGTACGTATTCAAAAAGAAGCCCAGGGCCTGCGTATAGAAATTGAAGACAATGGATCGGGGATTTCCACGGAAAATATTGATAAAATATTTGAGCCTAATTTTACAACCAAAACGGGCGGAATGGGTCTTGGTTTAGCAATTGTGAAGAACGGTATCGACTCTTTAGGGGGATCTATTCGTTATGAAACGGAGCAAGATCGTGGGACAAAATTCATCATTCAATTAAAAAAATAAAATGAGCACAACGAATCTTCAGTTAAGAATTCAAGACCAAGTTGCATGGATTCAAATCGACAGACCAACAAAGCTTAACGCACTTAATAGAGCAGTTTTAGAAGAACTTCATCAGGTTTTTTCGGAACTCCGATTTGACACTAGCGTGCACGTTATTGTATTGACTGGGAGTGGAGAAAAAGCATTTGTAGCAGGAGCTGATATTGCAGAGTTTTCTGAGTTTGGTCCAGTAGAGGGTAGAGCTCTTGCACAGCAAGGACAAGATGATGTATTTACATTTATAGAACAAATGAACAAACCTGTGATTGCGGCAATCAATGGTTTTGCATTAGGTGGTGGATTGGAATTGGCAATGTCGTGTCACCTTCGAATTGCTTCTTCTAATGCAAAAATGGGTTTACCAGAAACTTCTTTAGGTGTAATTCCGGGCTATGGAGGAACCCAACGCTTGGCTCAGATTATCGGAAAAGGAAGAGCGCTGGAATTAATTCTCACTTGTCAGATGCTTCCTGCCGACCAAGCCCTGAGTTTTGGTCTAGTCACTCAAGTTGTTCCTCAGGAAGAACTATTGCCAGCTGCTGCTGCCTTGGCACAAAAGATTTTAAAGAATTCGCCCTTTGCTATCGGCCAGGCAATTCAGGCAGTCAATGCTGCATACGAAGAAGGACTGAATGGTTTTGAAGCTGAGGTTACTGGATTTGGAACTTGTTTTGGTTCTGAAGACTTTAAAGAGGGTACCCAAGCTTTTTTGGAGAAAAGAAAAGCAAATTTCACAGGAAACTAATCCAATACTATTGCATCGGTTATTGTTTTTTCAATGGCGTCAAAAAATGCATTTGAGAGATCAGCTGAAGGCTCAACTGGCTCGTGAACATCAAAGGTTATTTTAACACCCAAGGGAAGTGGGAAGTTGCCCCAACGATTAAACTTCCAAGAGTTATTGATCGTAATGGGAACGATCAGAACATTAGGAACTTTTTCGATTATGGTTTTTATTCCTCTTGTTTTAAACTTTTTTGGGACTCCATTTTTAGACCGAGTTCCTTCTGGAAAAATCAGTGTCGACCAATTGTTTTTTGCTAGCAGAGCAGCATGACGATCAATTTCTCTAACTGCCTGTATAGGGTTTCTTCGGTCGATCAATGCCGAACCACCATTACGAAGATTATAAGAAACACTCGGGATGCCTTTTCCTAGTTCTTTTTTGCTCACAAATTTTAAATGATGCTTTCGTAAATACCAGATCAACGGAGGAATATCGGCAGTATTCTGATGATTTGCCAATATAATGAGTGGACGGTCGGTTGGCAACTCAAAGCTATTATTGAATTGAATACGGGTACCTAAAAGATTGAAACAACGAAGCAAAAAAAAGTTGAGAATGTCTACAGAGGCTTTGTGTGCCTGATACCCAAAAAGCGTTCGGCCCACAACTTGAACAACATGAAAAATCAATAAATTCATCACAAAGCAAACAAGAAAAACAACCGAGAAAATACTTGCGATGAATTTATACATTATGATCGGATTTTTTTTCTCCTTCAAAAAAGAAGTACCCTTTGATGTTGCTTAACAGAACTCGTCGTAAGCTTGTTTCAGGTTTTCCGCAATCATTTCTGCCGGGCGGCCTTCAATGTGGTGACGCTCAAGCATATGCACTAATTCTCCATTTTTGAATAATGCCATACTTGGAGAAGAAGGAGGAAAGGGAACCATAAGTGCACGAGCACGATCGGTTGCCTCAAAATCTACTCCTGCAAAAACAGTAACAAGTGTACTTGGGTTTTTTTCATTTGCTAATGAAATACGAACTCCTGGTCTTGCATTCGCTGCAGCACATCCACAAACCGAATTCACTACAACCAAAGTTGTTCCTTCTGCACTAATTGCCTCATCAACTTGAGCTACTTCACTTAATTGTTTGAATCCTATGGCGGTTAATTCATCGCGCATGGGTTGTACAAATTCTGCTGGATACATAGACTGTTTTTTTAATTTGTACAAAGATAAAAAGTTTCCTTTATTTCCATTGATTTTAAGATAATGTTCACTTTATTTTTTAAAGTAAAAACTATCTTTGGATCAAATTTTTATTTAATGATAAAATGGATTGGTGCTGTTTTGGGATATACCTACTTGCGTTTTGGAGGAGCAGTTTTAGGATACTTTCTTGGAAGTATGATCGAAGGTTTTATGAAAAAAGGGACGACACGAACGTTCAATACACGTAGTTTTCGCTCCATGGGGACCAATCAGTTTGAGTTGAATCTTCTAGCATTAGCTGCTATGGTGATTAAGGCAGATGGAAAGGTTGAACAAAAAGAATTGCGCTTTGTTCGCAACTATTTCATCGCAAATTATGGGGCAGATTATGCCGCAACTATTTTCGCTAGATTCAATTCTGAAATCAAGAAAGAAACTCAAAACCTTTCAGAAGTAGCGCAATTGTTTGTCAGTGGAACACCTTACAACACACGACTACAAATTGTGCATTTTCTTTTTGGAATCGCCAATGCAGATGGAAGCGTTTCTCCTTCTGAAATAGATAAAATAAATCAAATTGCCGCTGCTTTGGGAATCCAATCAGCCAACTTTGAAAGCATCAAGGCTATGTTTATTCAACAAGCTGGGAATGCATACAAGATATTGGAAATTGATTCGAATGCTACCGATGCTGAGGTTAAAAAAGCCTACCGTACCATGGCAAAAAAATACCACCCTGATAAGTTGAGTAGTGCTGATCCAGCAATGCTCAAAGGAGCTCAAGAAAAATTTCAACAAGTTCAGGCTGCTTACGAAAAAATTCAAAAAGAGCGTGGACTATAAAAGCAAAGGATTATGGAAACAATTTGGTTTTATGCACAACTCGGATTCAATCATGTTTTGGATTTACAGGGACTCGATCATTTTTATTTCATCATTGCTCTTGCCATTCCCTTCGGGTTTCGCGAATTTCAAAAATTAGTATGGTGGGTTTCACTTTTTACTTTGGGGCACACACTTTCTCTTTTTGGAAATTACTTTTTTGAGCTTAAAGTTCCAGCCGACTGGATTGAGTTCCTGATTCCTGTAACCATTGCCCTGAGTTGTATTCCTTTATTAAGAACGAAAACCTATCCCGATACCGGTGGGTTTCCATCGGTAATAACTTTAATTTTTGGACTGATTCATGGATTGGGCTTTGGGCGTTATTTTTCTCTTATTGTTTCTGAAGACGAAGCTTTAGTTGATTTACTTTCTTTTGCTCTTGGAGTTGAAGCTGTTCAGATCTTTATCGTTGTGGGAATTCTAATTCTTAATCTATTATTTTTAAATGTTTTGAAAATCAACAAGTCTAGATGGCAATTAGTCATCGGTGCTATGATC
>CBFHHG010000066.1:0-8987 GCA_965655585.1 Candidatus Arcticimaribacter sp.
TCATGGTCTCTATTTTTCCAACATAAAATTCTTCAGATAAAGAGGCATTAGAGTCATTTAGGCTTTCTTGTGCATTGTTTGCTATCTCGAGCCATGTCCATCCCATAATAATGAGGCTAAAAAATTCCATAAAAATACTGGCATCTGCTAAGTAACGTTCAAAGTCTCCTTTGACAGCGTGCGGCATCAACTGCTGAATTATCTTTTGGGTAAGCGCTAATTTTTCACTTAAAATAGCCGCATAAGGATGTAATGCTTCATGTTTTTTGGAAGCTTCGATTGTTTCCAAGATTTCGGCAGACAATAAAGCAAGTCCTGAGCCTTGGCCCATTGTGATTTTACGCCCCAATAAATCTTGGGATTGAATCCCGGTAGTTCCTTCGTATATCGCAGAAATCCGTATATCTCTATAGTATTGTTGTAAGATAAAGTCAGCACAAAACCCATAGCCACCCAATATCTGTAAGCCATTGTTTACTGCATAACTTCCCGCTTCCGACGGATACGTCTTCACTACAGGAATAATCATTTCAAGCAGGGTATTGTATTTGTTTTTTTCTTCTGGGGAGGTGGCTGTAACCTCTAAGTCGTAATATTTTGCCGCTCGCAGCACAAGACTCATGGAGCCTTCTACGACTGCTTTTTGTAGTAAAAGCATGCGTCTTACATCGGGATGTTCAATAATCAAGCTTTGATTTTCATCAGGATTTTTCTTTCCGTCACTAGATAATTTTCTCCCCTGCGGTCGCTCGTTGGCATATTGTAATGAAGCATAATAGGCAGCAGATGCAATGGCAGAAGCACCACGACCTACAGCAATTCGTGCTGCATTCATCATCAAAAACATATAATTTAAACCTTGATTTTCGTTCCCAACAAGCCATCCTCTGCAATCCTCGGCATCTCCAAATCCGAGATGGGTGGTACAATATCCACGTTGGCCTAACTTTTGAAAATCTGCAACTGTAGTAACATCATTTGGTGTTAAAACTCCTGAGGCATCGGGTCTGTTTTTTGGAACTACAAAAAGAGAAATTCCTTTGGTTCCTTTTGGAGCACCTTCAACACGGGCAAGGACCAAATGAACGATGTTCTCTGCAAATTGATTGTCCCCTCCAGAGATGAAAATCTTTTGCCCGGTTATGTTATAGTAGCCGTCGGAAGTTGGTTTTGCCTTAGTCACAATATCCGACAAGGAACTTCCGGCTTGTGGCTCTGTCAAGCACATGGTACCGCCCCATAACCCAGATAACATCTTGGGAACATAGGCCTCATTCAATTCTTTATTTGCAAAGTGGATGATCAATTCTGCCGCTCCTTGGGTTAAGCCTGCATAACCAGGTAAATGATTGTTTGCAGCATCGAGAATAAAATATGCGGCTGTATGTGCCAATAGTGGGATTTGCATACCACCGTCATCATAATCAAAAGAAGCAGAGATAACCCCGAGTTCTCCTCCCTTATGCATCATGGTCTTTACTTGCTTATGAACGTATACTGTTCCATCTTTATAATGAGCCGGTTGCTCATCCATCTCTTTGACGAAAGGAAATAATTCCTTATCGGCAAAGTCTTTATTCGATTCTAAAAAAAGATCGATGGATTCTTTGTCATGATCAACAAAACGTTCTCTTTTAAATAATTCTTCTAGTTGATGCACATCATAAAGCATATACTTTAGCGTGTCGATATCAATGTATTTATCAGCCATAATTCTTTGAAAAGATTAATTTAATTTAAAATTAATTAAAACAAGTAAATCTAATATGAATTTTGGATTTAACCTCAATTATCCATATTTAAATTATTTGAACAGCAATGCCTTTCCTACTCAATAGCTTGATGAATGGGAGTAGAATCGGGAGCTTATATCTTTCGTAATATGAGTTAATATTTGATTTATAATTGTTTATGATGCAACTATAGGGAATATCAATACCATGTTTGTAAAACCAATCGATCTCCTCACTACTTTAGTTTAATTCAATTAAATATTTTTGTCATTATGGAAAATTTGAAAAATACTACATCGGGAGGGAAATGTCCTTTTAGCGGAGGCACTCTAAAACAAGTTGCCGGAAAAGGAACACAAAATAAAGATTGGTGGCCCAATCAATTAAATTTAAATATACTGCGTCAACATTCAAAGGCTTCCAATCCAATGGATGCTGATTTCAATTATCGTGAGGCATTTGAGTCGTTGGACCTAGCAGCTTTAAAGCAAGATATTGAGACGCTAATGACAAACTCACAAGATTGGTGGCCAGCAGATTTTGGTCACTATGGACCTTTTTTTATTCGTATGGCATGGCACAGTGCCGGAACCTATAGAATAGCAGACGGTCGTGGGGGAGCTGGATCTGGGACGCAACGTTTTGCACCCTTAAACAGCTGGCCAGACAACGGAAACTTGGATAAGGCAAGACTTTTATTATGGCCAATAAAACAAAAGTATGGGAATAAAATCTCATGGGCAGATTTGATGATACTTGCTGGAAACTGCGCGTTGGAGTCCATGGGCTTTGAAACCTTTGGCTTTGGAGGTGGACGTGAAGATGTTTGGGAACCCGAGGAAGATATTTATTGGGGATCAGAAGGAGAATGGCTTGCTGACAAGCGATATGAAGGGGATCGCGTATTAGAAAATCCACTTGCAGCTGTACAAATGGGTCTTATTTATGTAAACCCAGAAGGTCCTAATGGAAAACCAGATCCACTAGCTTCTGCGGTTGATATCCGAGAAACTTTTGGACGAATGGCTATGAATGACGAAGAAACTGTAGCGCTTATCGCTGGAGGACACACTTTTGGTAAAACACACGGTGCTGCCGATCCTGATAAATTTGTTGGCCCAGAACCTGCTGCTGCTGGTATTGCAGAACAAGGATTGGGTTGGAAGAATAGTTTTGGAACAGGGAATGCGGGTGACACCATTACAAGTGGTCTCGAAGGTATTTGGACAACTACTCCCACCCAATGGAGCAATAACTATTTCGAAAACCTGTTCGGATTCGAATGGGAACTCACCAAAAGCCCAGCAGGAGCACATCAATGGAAACCTAAGAACGAAGGAGGAAAAGGTTCAGTACCCGACGCACACGATCCATCGAAAACGCATAGTCCGATCATGCTTACAACGGATATTGCACTAAAAGAAGATCCAATATATAAGGTTATTTCCAAGCGTTTTTATGAAAATCCGAGTGAGTTTGCAGATGCATTTGCTCGTGCTTGGTTTAAACTTACCCATCGTGATATGGGACCGAAAGCACTTTATTTAGGGCCAGAAGTTCCGCAAGAAGATTTGATATGGCAAGACCCAATTCCCGCTCCTACGGATAAACAAATTGATCAGGCAGACATCAATTCACTCAAAGCAATACTCATGAATTCAGAAATCACCGTAGCACAATTGGTTTCTACTGCTTGGGCTTCTGCTTCTACCTTCAGGAATTCTGATAAGCGTGGTGGTGCCAATGGTGCTCGTTTGGCGTTATCGCCTCAGAAAGATTGGGAAGTGAACAAACCAGAACAACTGCGTTCAGTTATTGCGCATTTAGAACAAATAAAAAACACCTTTAATACCAGTCAAAAGGACGGAAAAGAGGTTTCTTTAGCAGACTTGATTGTACTAGGCGGTTGTGTTGGTATAGAAAAAGCATCTCAAAATGCTGGTTTGAAAATCAGTGTTCCTTTTACCCCAGGGCGTACCGATGCTACCCAAGATCAAACAGACGTAGACTCCTTTGCAATCTTAGAGCCCAGTGCCGACGGATTTAGAAACTACCTCAAAGCGGCCTATACGGTTTCTGCAGAAGAAATGTTGATGGATAAAGCACAATTGATGTGCCTTACCGCTCCAGAATTGACTGTGTTGATAGGCGGAATGCGGGTTTTAAACACCAATTTTGATGAATCAAATTACGGGGTTTTTACCAAAAATAAAGAAACGCTTTCAAATGATTTTTTTGTAAATTTATTGGACATAAACACTACTTGGAGTGCCACATCTGATTATGAAGATGTTTTCGAGGGACGCGATCGTACTTCTGGAACATTAAAATGGACAGGAACCCGAGTAGATATGATTTTTGGATCGAATTCCGAGCTGAGAGCCATAGCCGAAGTTTATGGTTTTAATGATGCAAACAAGAAGTTTGTTCAGGATTTTGTTTCGGCTTGGACCAAAGTAATGAACTTAGATCGTTTTGATACCCTTTAATTGTTTTAAGGGAATTTCGTTTGTAATTTTATTGGTTAATTAAACGAAAGAAGGATTATGATTTGTTGTATTGTTTTGAAACCTACACATAAATCCAAGAAGCTCCTTTTGGAACGATCCAAACAACGAGCGTTTTCTGAAATTTTAGAAACCCAGTTGGGTTGTCCTGTTTTCATATTCAATTATACCGATATCACCTATGTTTTTTTTGAAGATGTAATTGTTGTTCCATCGGCACTTAAAATAACAGCTGATTTTATGATCACCATTCAAGCGGCTCATCTCAGAGTCTTGGATGTTAGCGATACGCCTGATTATTTTTGGAATGAAGTGAAAAATAAATTGTCTTCATTAGCCATATCTGCGTTCGAATGGAAACACTTGATCAGTAGTTTTTTGATGCAGATGGACCCATTCAATCCCAATAAATCTGACGTTGGGATTGATCTCTTTGAACAATTCCGGGACTTAATAAAAGCTGAGGGGAGTAGTAAACAGCAAAAATACTTCAAGAATAAATTGTCAATTTTGCGCAAAAGAGTTTCTCTAGAATCCCTCTTGCGCTTCCTGAAAAGAGATTAACTTTAAAAATTAATCTCAGCAGATGCTTATGACCAAAACGGAGCCACTTCATATAACCGATTATAAACATTTTCATACGATTAACACCCGATGGATGGACAATGATGTTTATGGGCATATCAATAATGTTACCTATTATTCTTATTTCGATTCGGCTGTAAACCATTATTTAATCCATACGGCAGGACTTGATATTCACAATGCCCCCATAGTTGGCTTTGTTGTTCATTCCCAATGCAATTACCTTGCTCCAATTGCTTTTCCCGATGCAATAACAATTGGACTTCGAGTAAATAAAATAGGAAACAGTTCAGTGACTTATGGTTTGGCTGTATTCAAAGAAGGTGCAAGCCAAGCAGCTGCTTACGGAAGCTTTGTTCATGTTTTTGTCAAGCGAAAGGAGCAAACTTCAGTTGCTATTCCCCCAAACATTCGTGCGGCATTAGAAGCCTTATTGGTTTTGGAAAATAAAAAGAAAACCAATGAAAATTGAATACTGTAGGGACTACGAGGAAATGAGTTGCGCAGCCTTTGATTTTTTTTATAATGAACTAAAACAGGATTCAAAGCTATCGATTTGTGTGGCAACGGGCCATTCTCCAACTGGTGTTTACCAGCGGATGGCTAAAAACCATCAAGTTGAGCCGGAACGCTATACTGCACTCCAAGTTGTGCAACTAGATGAATGGTTTGGACTGTCTTCAGACGATCCGAGTTCATGTAAGTACTACATACAAAATAAAATCCTGATCCCATTAACTGTTTCTGAAGACCGCTACTTATCGTTTAAAAGTGATGCAACTGAACCTGATGCGGAATGTATACGCGTTCAAAAGGAAATGAATAAACGCAAACCGATCGATATTTGTTTTTTAGGATTGGGTAAAAATGGTCATTTGGGGTTTAATGAACCTGCAGCTGTTTTATCTGATGCATGCCATAAGAGTACGTTATCCGAAACCTCTGTGCAACACAACATGACCAAAACGATGCAATACAAGCCCAAGTTTGGCCTTACATTAGGAATGGCCGATATTCTTCGGTCTAAAAAAATCATTTTACTAGTCACGGGTGCCGGTAAAGAGCTCACCATAAAACAGCTGCTGACTCAAAAGGTCACTTCTCAATTGCCAGCATCGTTTTTATGGAATCATCCTCAGGTAATATGCTTTATTGATTCCGAAAGTATCTAGCTAAATTCAGGAAATTATCAATCAATACAAAGGGCAGCTGCTCCCAAAATTGCTATCCCATTTACGCGTGAAACTTCAATTGCTAAATGCTCCGTTTGCTTTGGGAAAGCAAAGGTTTTTAAGGTTTCTTCCATCGATTTTTTAAAAAGAGGAAAAGCTTTACTGATGGACCCTCCAAGCACAATTGCTTCGGGGGCTATCATATAATTGATGTTGTTGATTGCGTTTCCTAAATGCAGTCCAAATTCACGATATGCCTGTAGTGCAGTTGCATCACCCTGAGTGGCTAAGAGACTCAATTCCTTTGCATTTGCATTGAAGTTTCTTTCAAAAAATAGACTACTTACATAATACTCAATGATGCTGTCTTTGTAGGTAACCATTCCGATTTCACCCGCTCCAAAAAACAAGCCATTATGGAGTTTTCTTTCAATGATAATACCCATCCCCAAGCCTGTTCCGATAGAGAGCCCCACAAAATTATTGTAGGCTTTTCCGGCCCCGTAAATGTATTCTCCCTTTGCAAAGCAATTGGCATCATTATTCAAATAAACGGGAATAGAGTAGCGGTTTTCTAAGATGTCTCTAAGCGGGATTGTTTCCCAGGCAGGAAGGTTGATGATGTCATAAATAATTCCAGTTTCGGGATCTACAATACCGGGAACTCCAACTCCAATTGCCGTTGTTTTTTTTGTGATTAGGGCATCTATTGTTGTAAACAGTATGGTAAAAAGTTCTGACTCTGTGCAGTTTTGATGCACAGGATTTGTTGCTTCTAAATCAATTTTCCCATCAGAAATACGTCCAGCTTTAAAATTTGTTCCCCCCAAATCGACTCCTATATATTCTTTCATTTACCTTCATTTTTTGAACCCATAAATTTATTGGTGACCAAAGGTTTGGCCCAAAACCCGATAGACAAGATAAAGACTAGGGGTATAATTAGAAAAAACAAGGCTGTTTTTAAAGAAGTTACTTCTCCGATTATTCCAACAATAAAAGGGAGGATGGCCCCTCCAGCAATTCCCGTACACAAAATTCCAGATAAGGATCCGTGATGTGTTTTGATTGAATTGAGACCCAATGAAAAAATAATGGACCACATTACCGAAATACTAAACCCTAGCATGGGAAATGCAATTAGGGCAACATTAGCAGCGCCCAAGAGTGCAAAAAACAAGCAAACTAGGGTGGTTAGGGTAGCGCCGATCAGTAATTTTCGACTATCCATAACCTTCAATAAGGCTAGCCCCAAAAGGCATCCAAAGGTGAGCATTGCCCAGAAATAAGCAACGGTATTGGCACCCGTAGTTTGGGCGTCTAGTTGGTGGTATTCTTGTAAGAACTGAGAGATCCAACTTCCAATTCCTTGTTCGACCCCAACATAGCAAAAGATACCCAAGAAATATAAGAGGGTGTATTTGTTTTTTAATAGCTCCCAATAGGAACTCGAATCTCCTACTTTTTCATCTTCAGCTTTTTCGTAGCTGGGATATTTTGTTAGCGAAACCACAAGAACCAAGAAAAAGGAAACGATTGCAAACACGATGTATAAGGAGGCCCAAGGGATGTTTTCAGGCATAAAATTACGGAGAGTCGTAGCCCAATTTTCAGTAGCGTGATCTTCTACCAAATACTGGTATAAATAGGGGCTAGCAAAAGATGCTCCCCCAAAAACCAGTTGTGCTGCAACGGAGTTGAATGCAAAATGTTCTTCTCCACCCGCAGCCCGTAGCATGGGATTTATGATGACCTGCAAAATAGCCATGCAACTACCCAAAACAAAAAGGGTGAAACTAAAAACGATGTGGGTGGGAACAAATACAAAGCCCAGAGCGGCAAGGGTCATGAGTAAAAAAGAAAAAATCAGCAGCGCTTTATTTCCAAACCGTTCCGATAAAAAACCAGCAGGAATTGACATCACGCCATAGGCAATGAAAAACGAAAAAGGTAAGAGGCCAGTCATTGCTAGGCTTAGGTCAAAACTTTCTTTAACGTCTACTAGGATTGAATTGAGAATGTTGGTAATTAAGGAAATGACAAAGAATATCAGCATGACCAATAATACAATGTGGAGATACCTTTTTGGAGACTCTCTTTTATTTGTGACTTCTTCTGAATGCATAACGTAATAGATAAAAATTAAAGGTTTTTGTAAACCAAATTCTTGAATACCGTTGAATATAGGATTTAATTCATAAACGGATAAAATTTTAGTGGATTTAAATTTTAGGTATTGGAGATTTTTGTTGGGTAGGGTTTGGGTTAGAAATTTAGAGGAAGCAAGATTGATGACCTGGGAAATTCAGTTAATTAATATAGTTAATAAATTTGCTTCCATTTTTTGTTACTGCTGTTTTCTTTACTGTTTTTAGTTTAAAAAAATGACTTATTTGTTGTGCTGATAATTTTGTTTTTCTAGCTTAGAAACCAGACCCTCAATTTCTTAAGCTCATGAAGCCCCACTTCATTCTTTTTTTATGTGTGCTAGCATTCACTTCTTTGGAGGTGACGGGGCAGTGTAATGGACCAACTGTATATTGGAGAGATGCAGATGGTGATGGTTTTGGGGATCGCTCATTTTTGACTCAAGATATTTCAACAGCAATGCAAATCTATAATACTACTGGAAGTACGGGATACTCAGGAAATATAGCTTATGGATGTAATTTGTCAGGATATGTAACTCCAGTATCTAGAGCTTTAGACTATGATGATAGTAATGCCTTAATTACCGATCGTCCTCCCTATACCTTTTATTTCGATAGTGATGGTGATACCTTTGGAAATCCATCCATTTCAGTTTATCAAAGCTATCCGCCTACAAATTATGTTGGTAATGGTACCGACTGCGATGATAGTGATCCAGATATCCGTCCGAATTTAGTTTGGTATTTCGATGAAGATGGCGATGGAACTGGTGGAACAACGACTATGCAATCTTGTGCCCAACCAACTGGCTATGTTGCCACCACTGGAGATGCATGTGA
>CBFHHG010000067.1:0-8759 GCA_965655585.1 Candidatus Arcticimaribacter sp.
CCGTTCGAAAAGATATCCCGGAATTAAAAGAAGTATATTCTTTTGACGACATAGAAGATTGTCCTTCTTGGACGGCTCTTTTAAGCGAAGGGCAAGACGAAGAAACACAGGAATTGGTCGTTGCTGCCAAAGCAGCAGTTGCACCCGAAGATCTAGCAACAATAATTTATACCTCAGGAACAACGGGCGTTCCAAAAGGGGTAATGCTCAGCCATCACAACATTGTATCCAATGTTATTTCCAGCTCCAAAAGGCTACCTCTCGAAGCTGGCGAAACACATGCGTTAAGTTTTTTACCGGTCTGTCATATTTATGAGCGGGTTATCCTCTATGTATATTATTACCAAAGTATTGGAATTTATTTTGCAGAGTCTATTGAAAAAATTTCTGAAAACCTTCAAGAGGTTCAGCCCTATTTCATGACTGCCGTTCCTCGTTTATTAGAAAAGGTATACGATAAAATCTATGCGCGTGGGGCTGAATTGGATGGTATTAAGAAAAAACTATTCTACTGGGCAGTTGACCTTGGACTCCAATACGAACCTTATGGAGCGAATGGTTTCGTGTACGAATTGAAATTAAAAATTGCTCGCAAGTTGATCTTTTCAAAATGGCAAGCAGCATTAGGCGGAAACCTTCATACCATAAGTTCGGGTAGTGCTGCCTTACAGCCACGATTGGCTCGTGTTTTTAGTGCAGCAGGAATTACTATTTGTGAAGGTTATGGATTGACCGAAACCTCTCCTGTTTTAACGGTTAGCGATCTTAAAAACAAAGGCCTCAAGTTTGGTAGTGTAGGAAAAGCCATAGAAGGTGTTGAGCTTAAAATTGCTGCCGATGGTGAAATCTTGTGTAAAGGTCCAAATATTATGCAGGGCTATTACAAAGACGAAGAGAAGACCGCGGAAGTAATACAGAATGGATATTTCCATACGGGAGATATTGGTGAGATTGATGCAGAAGGCTTCCTAAAAATTACCGATCGTAAAAAGCAATTGTTCAAAACCTCTGGAGGAAAGTATATTGCTCCTCAGTTGATTGAAAACAAAATGAAACAATCCCTCTTTATTGAACAGATCATGGTAATTGGTGAAGGGCAAAAAATGCCTGCTGCACTCATCCAACCTGCCTTTGATCATATTCTAAGCTGGATCAAGGCTGAAAAACTAGACATAGACCCTACTATGGAAGGAATTTGTTCTAGTCAACATGTGGCAGATGCGATACAAAAAGACATCGATGAATACAACCCAACTTTTGGGAAATGGGAACAGATAAAAAAATTCGAACTCACTCCCGAATTGTGGAGTATTGAATTAGGACATCTTACTCCTACAATGAAAGTTAAACGTAAAGTTGTAAAAGAACGCTACAAAGACCTCTTTGATAAAATTTACGCTTAAGCTCCAACCCCTCTTTGAGGGGTTTTTTGTTAAAGTTTTACTATGCATACATAATTATGCATACATAATTATGTATGCATAGTAAAATTGTCTATATTTGAAAAAATAAAGAGAAGCAATTGAAACCGATAACAATAGAATACGCATTGAAAACAACTTGGCAGTTGATTACCAATATGTATAATGAAAAAGCCGCAGCATACGATTCTACCATGGCTATGGGCTTTACTTTGCTTTCTATAGATGCGGAAGGGACTCCATCAACAGCTCTAGGCCCAAAAATGGGAATGGAGCCTACAAGTTTGTCCCGAATCCTGAATGCAATGGAAGAGCGTGGTTATATAGAACGCAAGCCCAATCCAAATGACGGACGTGGTGTTTTGATATACCTGACCGAGCAA
This sequence comes from Candidatus Arcticimaribacter sp., assembly GCA_965655585.1. Classification (GTDB taxonomy): domain Bacteria; phylum Bacteroidota; class Bacteroidia; order Flavobacteriales; family Flavobacteriaceae; genus Arcticimaribacter. The sequence continues at coordinate 1,805 of CBFHHG010000067.1, forward strand.
GGAAAAGAAAAAAGAGATATTTCTAAACAAACAGTGATTGAATTCAACAACTCCATTATCGACAATATGGATGAAGAAAAAATGAAACACTTTTTCGAAGTAACAGAATTCATCAAATCCAAAGTTGAACACAACGAACTAATTGCAATAAAATAATCTAAGTTATACCAAATGGAAGAAATTAAAAACATATCACAAGGTGGTGGCTTTATAGTCAACGAAACAGTTGCTAATACAGTTTTTACTCCCGAAGATTTTAGTGAGGAACAGCTCATGATGAAAGAATCTGTACAAGAGTTTGTCGATCGAGATATCGTTCCAAACAGAGAGCGGTTCGAACAAAAAGATTATGATTTGACACGCGACTTAATGGCAAAAGCTGGAGGTCTCGGCTTTTTGGGTGTAGCTGTACCTGAAGAATACAATGGACTTGGAATGCCGTTCACTTCTACTATGTTGGTGTGCGATTACATCTCGGGTGCCAATGGTTCTTTTTCAACTGCTTTTGGAGCGCACACAGGAATTGGAACAATGCCAATTACTCTTTATGGAAACGAAGAACAAAAGCAAAAATACGTTAGTAAGCTTGCAACCGGGGAATGGTTTGGAGCATATTGTTTGACCGAACCGGGTGCTGGATCTGACGCAAATTCAGGTAAAACAAAAGCTGTACTATCTGAAGACGGAACACACTACAAGATTACGGGTCAAAAAATGTGGATTTCGAATGCAGGATTTGCTCATATATTCATTGTTTTTGCACGAATTGAAGATGATAAAAACATCACCGGATTTATAGTTCCGAAAGATTTAGAAAACGGAATTACTTTGGGTGAAGAAGAAAATAAATTGGGAATCAAAGCTTCATCTACACGTCAGGTGTTTTTTAACGAAACAAAAGTTCCGGTAGAGAATATGTTGGCAGGGCGCGGCGATGGATTTAAGATTGGTATGAACGCCTTAAACGTTGGACGCATCAAGCTTGCTGCTGCTTGTTTAGAAGCACAAAGAAGAGTTACCACACTTGCAACACAATACGCCACAGAGCGTGTACAATTCAAAACGCCAATAGCACAATTTGGTGCTATACAGCAAAAGCTTGCCATAATGGCAACCAACACATACGTAAGTGAATCGGCTAGTTATCGAGCAGCTTTTGATATTGAAGAAAAGATTGCACAATTACTAGAACAAGGGTTATCACATCAAGAAGCAGAACTAAAAGGAGTAGAAGAATTTGCTATCGAATGTTCTATCCTGAAAGTTTCCGTTTCTGAAAAAGCACAAGACTGTACAGACGAAGGAATTCAGATTTATGGTGGTATGGGCTTCTCGGCCGATGCCCCTATGGAAATGGCTTGGAGAGATGCTCGTATCGCTCGAATTTATGAAGGGACAAACGAAATCAACCGCATGCTTTGTGTAGGGATGCTATTGAAAAAAGGGTTTAAAGGGGAAATCGATTTGATGTCTGCTGCAACTAAAGTTGGACAGGAATTGATGGAAGGAATTCCTAAGGCAGAACTTTCTAATGCCTTTTTTGCAGAAGAAAAGAATTTACTTCAAAACCTTAAAAAAGCGATGCTCATGATTACAGGAGCAGCAGTTCAAACATTTGGTCCTAAATTCGATAAGGAGCAACAAATTATTCTCGCACTTTCTGACATTCTAATCGAGATTTATATGATTGAATCAGCAATTCTAAGAACTGAAAAAAATTGCGAACGCTTTGGTTTAGATTCTCAGAAGAATCAGATTGAAATGACCCAACTGTACCTGTTTGATGCGATTGAAAAAATCAACTCGAAAGGAAAAGAGGCTCTTGTTTCTTTTGCTGAGGGTGCACAATTAAAAGGTATGATTGCTGGCTTAAAACAATATACAAAATATCAAAACTATCCTAATGTTGTTGCTTTAAGAAGAAATGTTGCAGCAACCTTAATTGAAGAAAATAAATATTCATTTTAAATTTCATGTAATTTATGTTTTTGTTTCAAAGAACCTCCTGCAGATAGCTGGAGGTTTTTTTATATATTTAAAGAACTTATCCTTATTCACAACAATATACAAGCAACTTCAAAACCAATGAAAACAATTCTATCGTTTAGTATTACTTTAATGTTAGCCTCTTTTACGACTCAGGCACAAACCGAGCTGGATTTTTATGACATAATAGACGCCATTTCAACCGAAAGAATCGAGAAAGACATCACAACACTTGCCAATTTTGGCACCCGACATACGCTAAGCGATACCCTTTCTCAAACAAGAGGAATAGGTGCAGCACGCAGATGGATTTTCGACAGCTTTCAAGAAATAGCCACTGCATGTTCGGGTTGTATTGAAGTTCAATACCAAAAAAATTATGTTGAACCGGATGGAAGAAGGATTGTAAAACCCGTTTGGATTAATAATGTCTTGGCAATCCAAAAAGGAAGTCGCTATCCCAACCGATACATCATCATGAGTGGTGATATCGATTCTAGAGTTTCAGATCCTAACAACTATACTGACGATTCTCCGGGTGCTAATGACAACGCGAGTGGAATGGCGGGTACTATTGAAGCAGCGCGCGTATTGTCGCAATATTCCTTTGAAAATAGCATTATATATACCGGTCTAGCGGGAGAAGAACAGGGTCTGTTTGGAGGAAAAGGATTGGCTGCTTATGCAAAGGAACAAGGCTGGGAAATCATTGGGATTCTAAACAATGATATGATTGGGAACATCAAAGGAGTAGATGGGGTTATTGATAATAGAACCTTTCGGATATTCTCCGAACCCGTTCCTCCGACCGAAACAGAACAAGAACGAAAAAGCAGGCGTTTTTATGGGGGTGAGGTAGATGGAATTTCTAGGCAACTCGCCCGATATATTCATAAAACTGTAAAACAATTCATGCCCGAAATGAATCCGAAAATGATTTACCGTTTGGATCGCTTTGGACGTGGAGGTCATCACAGACCTTTCAACGATGCTGGATATCCAGGAATACGGATCATGGAGGCTCATGAAAACTATACACAACAACACCAAGACCTAAGAACTGAAAATGGTATTGCGTATGGCGATGTACTTGAAGCGGTAAATTTTGAGTATGCAAAAAAACTAACCGCTGTAAATGCTATAAACTTAGCCTCGATTGCCTGGGCTCCCCCAGCAGTTAAAGAACTCAGTATTGGTGGAATTGTAGAAGCTTCTGCTAAATTCAGATGGACAAAAGTAAATAGTAATGAGGTTAAGGGATATCGGATTTACTGGAGAGATACCACCTCCCCTACTTGGGATCATTCTCGATTTGTAGGAAATGTTTCTGAAGCAACCTTAGCGGGTATTGTCATTGATAATTTCTTTTTTGGAATAGCAACAGTTGGTGTTAATGGAGTTGAAAGTCCTGTAGTTTTTCCAAATAAGGTCTTTAGAAACTAGTAATTATCGGTAACCAAGCGCTTATATCTACCGCGATTGTTTCTTCTGTATATACTAAAATCGAAGGCAACATAGAGTTCGAACACACTGGGTGCAAAAACTTGGTTGATTTGTTTAATAGGAATATTATATTGAAGTCCAAAATCGAAGTTTTCTACAGTAGCACCGACCGACAATCCAATACTTGTTAAGCTGAATGTTTTCAACTTCGAAGCTTGCTGGCTAATTCCGAGGGAAAACGAGCCTAATTGGGCTTCTTGAGACAAGCTTACTAGAAGAGAATTACCAAATTTAGTTACTGCACCATATAGATACAGAAAAGAAAATTCTGGTAAAATTCCTTGTTGATACGCATTCAAATCAAATTCATATCCTCCTTGAACAGCAATAGAAATCGGTAGTTTTTCAGCAGACTCTTTATTGAATGAAGCGTTTGGCTGATTTAAATTTCGGAGGCTTAATCCTGCAATAAAAACTTCATTGTGAATGATAAAAGAAGTGCCTAAATCTAAATAATTAACAGAAGAAATCTGGGGAGCTAAGGGATCTATAGTTTCCGTATTAATAAACCCAGTTACAGCATTTATTTGATCCTCAAAAATAAGATTATCAATTGCAACCGATGAACTTGCATAGCCTAGTTTGATTGCTGGAAGAAAATAGATGTCATTGGTTAATTGAACTTTATAAACAAAGGTAAGACCTCCATTATTGACATTAAATCCAGTGCTTTGGAATTTAAAGGAATTTATGTCTAAACCCAAACTGAAATTTTGTCCCTCAAATGATAGGGCTCCAAAAGCATATTTATTGTCCTGCTTGTCAGAAGTATTAACCGAAATAGTATTGTATAAAACACCTACTTTATTCAAACTATTGAACCCGAAAAAGCTAGGATTTGACTTCTGCATAAAACGAGATTTATTGATGAAAAAATCTTCTTGAGCAAAAGTAAACTGAGCCACAAAAAAGAGAAACACGAAAAGGGGTTGTCTGAGATTTCTCATCATCTAATCAATGTAAAAGTGCCTGAGCGTTCAACTTGAGTGACTTCGTCTGCTAGAGTACCTCGGACGGAATAAACATAGTATGGCGATGGGCTTGCATCTGCTCCGTCCCACCCTTTAATACCACCATCGTTTAGAGTTTCTTCGAGTTTTACAAAACTATTCGAATCCCCAACTACTGTTTCGGTATAAATTAAACTTCCATTGAAATCATAAATAGAAAATTCAATTTTAGTAAGACCAGAAGTTAGCGGTCTGAAAATATCATTGACTCCATCGTTATTTGGTGTGAAGACATTGGGGAGTTGAATACTATATCCATTGCCAACTGGAACGGGTAGTACTTCTTCGCTAAAGCAACCCGAATTATTATAAACCTTTAAAATAGCATTATAAGTTCCAGATGTTGGGTATTGATGCGGAGGAATCCGATTAACAGTTACCGTGGCAGACGTTGTCTCTTCTCTCGAAAAATACGGGTCACTGTTGTCTCCATAATAAAACTCGAAATGGCTGTATGGAAGAGCAGAAGTGTTTTCAAAAGTAACATTTTCGCGAGCCAGAATAACTCCAGAGGCTTCTTTTGAAACAGAGGTAAAAGTAAAACTAGCTTCACCCAATGCTAAATCAATTTTCTTTTCAATAGTACAACCCTCTTCATTTTCAATTCTCAAAAAACCAGAATCAACAGGGTTTTCGATAAGTAAGGTATACGTATTTGGAGTTCGCTGATCGTCATCTTTTTCTAGAAGAATATCTTCATAATAAAAGAAAAGTTCTCCCTGATTATTATCAAAAACCTCTACCGTTATTTTCCCCGGCAAACCATTGCATAAATCTTGATTTTCAATAAAAGGCCCCGATAAAATATACAAGTCAGGATTTGGATCGAGTACTATTGTTCCTTCTAAGTACGTAAAGAGTCTTTCGTCTGCAGTTGCTGTATCTGGGCAAGAATCTTGTAAAGAACTAATCTCATAACGATAAACACCGGCAGAACTATTATTAATTGTACTTTTATTTCTTATTTCAACTAGTTCTTCAAATATTTGATTTCCTGGATCTTGATAAAACCATTGAATTTCATAAGGTCTTAAACCTCCCATAACTTCTATCCCTATAGTACCATTATCTCCAGCATCAGTACAATCATCTGGAGTTGCAAACACAAGGTTTCCGTCAGCATCTGTCAATGCCCCTTGTACAGAAAATGGCAACTCGGCTAAAGGTGCTATCGTAATAACAATTGGGTCTTGCGAGTCGTTTGTACAATTTGCGCTATCGGTTATGGTCAAAATATAAGTGCCTGCTTCTGCATTTAAAATTTGGTCTCCAACAAAATGACCTACTACACCTTCAGGTTCTCCGGGGATTGAAACAGGATTAAATTCCCAAGAATATTCGTAGGTTATTTCTCCATTTATATTGTAGGGTATACCTCCACTAACATCAGAGGGGTCAATATTCAGTTCTATTGAGCTTGTACAAACATCAAGCATATAATCTCTAATTCCATTAAAAACAATTGGAGTAGCAGCGTCAGGAATAGTAAATTCTTGTTCTACTGTACAATTAGAAAGATTATTCTCTTGAACTACGAGGGTATGAAAGCCAGCTGAAATTCCAGTAATTGTGTAGGTGTTTTCTTGCTCATCAAACGTGAAGTTAGAACTGTTCAAGTTAAGTGGTTCGCCATCTAAACTAAAAGTATTTGAAGCTACTAAATTATCAGGATTACTGATAGTGTTGTGAATTCTAAACGTAAAGCTTCCAACTTCAAAATCATTAAATTCACATGCAGAAGAAGTAGAACTACTAATATCGGTAATAGCAAATTGTTCCTCTTCTAAAATAATATTACGTGTTAGTAATTCTGTTTGGCATAAATCACTAGAACTGGGTTGAACAGCATTTTTAACAGTTGCTCGATAAGTTCCTTGATCTAAATCAATAACAATTGCATTATTCTGTAGGGCAGGTAGTTCAACCCAAGTTGTACTTGCAACCAAAGTTTCCCAAACAATCGTATAGGGTGGAATTCCATTTTGAATTTCTAATTCAATACGACCTCTTTCTTCAATACAGCTTACAAGTCCTTGTTCTTTTACAATATTAACTTGTAAAGCTTCGTTAAAAACATCTTCAACAACAAATTCTTCACTATACAACTCACAGCCTTGCTGAGTTGAAATTGTAGCCCGATAATTCCCAGGAGAAGTTATACTGTCCAACAACCCATTAGAGTTACTCCAAGTATCATATAAATTCAAATCTGCACTTTGCCATTGAACAATTAATGTTGTACTTGCTGGAATAGATGGAGTAGATGTTATTTGAATTTGGCCGTACACATCATTTCTACAATCAATATCAGTAACATTTGTTGAGAATGAATAAATATCAGGCACAGGAAAAAGAACTGTACTTGCAGTAAAAGAACATTCATTTGCATCTACAATGCTAAGAGCTAGCATTCCTCCGGTTGCAGATGCTTCAATATTCTCAAACACATAGGTTAA
>CBFHHG010000068.1:0-8751 GCA_965655585.1 Candidatus Arcticimaribacter sp.
CCAGCACGAGGCGGTGGTAATACCCATCAGTTTTATGCGTCTATGGGCGATCGTATCCAAGCAGACGACATTCAATTAACCGTTCAAGGACAAACCATCAGCTCTAACTTTGGAACAGTCGATTCAAGTCAATTTAATTTGGAACAATTGCTTAGTTCAGGAATTTCAAATCAGGTTTTTAAAAATGATGATAATCATTTAGCGGGCGAAGACCGTATTACCATGCAACAGCTAGCAGATACAAGCTATAAATCGTATTCTGATTTTAAATCGCACCCTAAGTTTGTTCCCTACCTAGAAAACATGAGCACACTTCAATATTATTCGAAAACCAATATCGGAAGTCGCCCATCAAAAAGAGGAAATTCTAAGGAGCTTAATTTTTCTGACTTAAGAGCCATTCCTTTTGTAGGTAGTTGGAGTCAGTCAAAACAAAATGTTCCCGGTTTTTATGGTGTTGGAACCGCAATTTTGGCTTTTGAAGAACGTGGTGAATTTGATAAAGTAGACTCTTTGTACCAAAATTCTGCCTTTTTCAGAACCCTCATTGCAAACAGTATGATGAGTTTGACAAAATCATTCTTTAAGCTTACTGCTCACATAGGAGAAGACGAGGAGTTTGGTAGCTTTTGGAACATCATTCATGAGGAGTACAAACTGACCAAAGCTATGCTTCTAAAGCTTACTGGCTATTCGGAACTGATGGAAGATCAGCCTGCAGGGAAGCATTCTATTGAAATGAGGGAAGCAATTGTTCAGCCCTTATTGACCATACAGCAATATGCGTTGAGTTCTATTCATGAATTGAAAAAAACAAACGAGCTGAATGATGACCAACTAGCGGTTTATGAAAAGCTTGTAACCCGTTCTCTTTTTGGAAACATCAACGCGAGTAGAAATTCTTGTTAAGGATTTACTGCTGTTTGTAGTAATCAAACGAGGCTTGAAATAGATCGACAGGAACCTCTAGGTCCGTGACCGGTTTTCCTATTGCTTCTAGCAAAACAAACTTCACTTTCCCGTGACTGTTCTTTTTGTCATATTGTAAAAGCGAAAGAATGGTATTAATTTCGTTTTCAGTAAAATCTATTTTTGGGTAAATGGAGTTGAAAACTGTTTTGATCTCATCGCTTTCATCTTGCCCCAGTCCTGCAAGCTTTGTCGAAAGATATGCTTCTAAAATCATTCCAATTGCAATCGCTTCCCCGTGCAGCAAAGTGGTCTTATCCTCTTTAGTTAAGCAATAAGATTCTATGGCGTGTCCGAGGGTGTGACCAAAATTAAGAATCTTTCTGAGCCCATGTTCGTATGGATCTTCTAGAACAACCTTGTTCTTAATTCCCACCGAATGATGAATTAATTTTTTAATGTCTTCAGATGAGATTTTTTTAAAGTCTTTTAAATGATTCCAATAAGCGTGATCTTGAATCAGTCCGTGTTTCAACATCTCGGCATATCCACTTCTATATTCCTCAGAAGGCAATGTATCCAGGTACTGAGGGTCTACAAGAACCATTTTTGGGTTTACAATCACGCCAACCTGATTTTTTAAAGCGCCAAGATCAACTCCTGTTTTTCCACCTACCGATGCATCTACCATAGATAGTAGGGTAGTAGGGATGTTAATAAAGTCAATTCCACGCTTAAATGTTGAAGCAACAAATCCTCCTAAATCGGTAACAACTCCACCTCCTAAGTTTATGAGGATACTTTTGCGGTCTGCACCAAGCTCAGCGAGTGCATTCCATACTCCAGAACAGGTTTCAATATTCTTGTTTTCTTCACCAGCTTCAATAGAGATTATTTCAAGGCTAGATTCAGTAGACAAATTGCTCAAAAATATTGGAAGACAATGTTCTTCTGTGTTGGTATCTGCAAGAACGAAAACAGAAGAATATTGACGTGAATCCAAAAATTCATTTAATATAATATACTGTTTTTCAGTAAATTCTACCTTGTATCCCTTTGCAGTAATGGATTTCATTGATTAAATATTTATTTTATAAAAATAGTGTTTTCGTATCAAAATATAGTATATTTGTGATGCCCTAGATTAATAAGACACTATTTTTATTTATGAAAGGGCAGTTCAATTTTTGAGCTGCTTTTTTTTTGTTAAAATTTGTGTCATCATCTTATTAATCTGAAACTCTAATGGATAAAATTGTTGCGGTCTTTCCACAATTTTCAACTTTCAAATTATATTCTCTAAGTTCAAACTCTGTTTCAATTAGATATATTTTACAACTATCCTTTTCAATTTCACTTAAGCCAAAATTCACATCACCTTTTTTAATTAGTGCTTGAATGGTAAGGGAGTCTAAAGTAAACGATTGAGAAATTCCTGGAGCATATACCCATTCTTTCTTCGAAAGATTGTTTAGGACTCTTGCATCAGGGCTGTAATTGCATTGGGTTCGTTTACCATTTAAAAAAAATGCTAAAAAAATCAACCCAGCAGAAAACCCACCCAAATAATATCCTAACCTCTTGATAAAACTCATCGCATTTGTTTGTGCAAAAATAAGACTCTTTCTCTTAGCTAAATGCTATTTTACGAGTATTTTGATCGACATAGTCTAATTTAATTCGATGTACTTCCTTGGGAAGTAAGGAATGAATCCGCTCTGCCCATTCAATCAAACAGATAGAGCCGGAGTCTAGATACTCTTCTGCTCCAAAATCATAAGCCTCTTCAGGGGATTCGAGACGGTAACAATCAAAGTGAAAAATTGATTCCCCTTCCTTGGTTTTATATTCATTAACTAAGGAAAATGTAGGGCTGCTGACGGGATCTATACTGTCTAATTGTTTGCAAAGTGCCTTTATTAGGGTTGTCTTACCCATTCCCATAGAGCCATCAAACAGTACTATTGGATGACAAATACGTGAACTGAGTTCCTTCGCTATTGCGTCAATATCTTTCAACTTGAATTCTCGAATCATGAGTAATTACTTTTTCGGCTGTAAAACTACAAAAGGAATTATAATTTCTTCCATAGAAATACCACCGTGTTGGTAGCTGTTATTGAACAAGGTAGCATAGTGATGATAATTCTTTGGATAAACGAAGTAATTGTAATCCAACGCGAAGATATAGGTACTATTTAAATTAATTTTTGGAAGTTGAATTCGCTCCGGCTGATCAATTTCAAATACTTTTTTTGCAGGGAAGGATAAGCTTCTTCCTGTTTTGTATCGCAAGTTTACACTCGATTCTTTATCTCCAACTACCTCAATGGGTTGAACTACATTTATTGTTCCATGATCCGTAGTGATAATGAGCTGAAAATCCAGCTTTCTGGCTTCTGAAAGTATTTCGAACAAAGGCGAGTTTTTAAACCAACTTGCTGTTAATGAACGATATGCCTTGTTGTCTGCTGCCAATTCTTTGATGATCTCCATTTCGGATTTTGCATGAGAAATCATATCTACAAAATTGTAAACTACAGCGGTTAACTTTTCATCTTTATGATTGTTTAGGGTCTTTGCGAGAAGTTTTCCGTTTTTTAAATTGGTTATCTTGTGATAACTCATTTTACCTTCAATTTTCAATCGTTTTAATTGGGCCTCTAAAAGCTCTTTTTCAAATAAGTTTTTTCCACCTTCATCGGTATCGTTTTTCCACCACTGCGGATAAAGTTCTGAAATTTTCAAAGGGGTACAACCCGAAAATAGGGCATTGCGCGCATATTGAGTGGCAGTTGGTAGAATGCTGTAGTAGGTGTCTTCTTTTTCTTTTTGATAAAAATCGGCTAAGAGGGGTTCGATGGTTTTCCACTGATCCATTCGGAGGTTGTCAATGACCAATAAGAGTGTAGGTTTATTTTCCTTTAGTAAGGGTTTTACTTTATTCTTAAAAAGGGTGTGCGATAATTCGGGTGCAGCTTCAGGATCATTCATCCAGCGTTCATAGGATTTTGACACAAACTTTGAAAACAAAGAATTTGCCTCTTTAATTTGACTTTCAAAAATCTCCATCATCCCCGAATCTACAAGCGATTCTAGCTCCAATTCCCAGTAAATCATTTTCTGATAAAACGCTGCCCACTCATCTGCGGTACTCAGATCCATCAGTTCCATGCTGATTTTGCGAAATTCTTGTTGGTAGTTTCTTGTAGTTTTTTCTGCAATTAAACCTTTGTGTAATAGGTTCTTTTTTAGAGAGAGTAAAATTTGATTCGGATTAACTGGTTTTATTAAATAATCTGATATTTTGGAACCAATTGCATCTTCCATTATGTGTTCTTCCTCGTTCTTAGTAACCATGATTACTGGGAGTTCGGGTTGCTTACTCTTTATGAGAGACAAGGTCTCTAATCCGCTAAGCCCGGGCATGTTTTCGTCCAAGAGTACGGCTTCAAAATGACTTTGCAGTACAAGATCAATGGCTTCTAAACCATTGTTGCAAGGAGTGATTTGATAGCCCTTGTCCAGGAGAAAAAGTATGTGTGGTTTGAGGAGATCAACTTCATCGTCGACCCACAAGATTTGGATTGGTTCTGGATTCATTATATTTGTTAAAAATTAGCAACTTGATGATAAATCAAAAATTGACCTTATTAAACGATCCAATTTACGGATTTATTCACATCAATGCCCCCGTAATTTTTAAATTATTAGAGCATAAGTTTTTTCAGCGTTTGAGGAGAATTACACAAATGGGACTTTCTTCCCTTGTATATCCTGGTGCACGACACAGCCGCTTTGAACATGCATTAGGCTGTGTTCATTTAATGCAAAAAACAATTTCAACCCTCAGAAACAAAGGGGTTCAAATCACAGAAGAAGAGGGAGTTGGAATGCAAATTGCGATTTTACTTCACGATATTGGGCATGGACCTTTTTCACATGCCATGGAAAATAGTATTGTGGTTGGGGTTCACCACGAGTCGTTGTCGTTAGAATTTATGTCAACGTTAAACAAGGAGTTTGATGGCGCATTAAGCTTGGCAATTTCAATTTTCAAAAATGAATACCCTAAGAAGTTTATGCATCAATTGGTTTCAGGACAGATTGATTTGGATCGGATGGATTATCTTAAGCGAGACAGTTTTTACACCGCAGCGACAGAAGGCAACATCAACTCAGAGCGAATCATTACCATGTTCAATGTGATTGATGATCAATTGGTTATTGATGAAAAAGGGATGCATTCTGTTGAAAAGTTCTTAATTGCACGACGTCTAATGTACTGGCAAGTATATTTGCACAAAACAAGTCTGGTAGCCGAGTTGCTTTTGGAGCGAATTTTACTTCATGCGCGTAAACTTTTTAAAGAAGGAGTGGAATTAAAAACATCAGACTCTTTAGCCTATTTCTTGAGCCAAGATGTAAGTGCAATCAATACGTTGGAACTTCTAAATCGATTTGCTTTACTTGACGATTACGATATTTTAGCCGCATTGAAAGCGTGGCAAAATCATTCCGATTTTGTATTGCGTGATTTATCGAGCAGAATATTGAATCGAAACCTATTGAAAATTAGGATTCAGAATACGCCCTTTAAATTGGAGCAGATTCAAGAAAAAAAATCCTTACTTGCTCCATGGGAACTATCAGATCAAGAATTAGATAATTATGTTTTTACGGGAGAGATATCGAATCAAGCTTATGTACCTGATACCAAGACCATAAAGATAGTTACAAAGTCAGGTGAAGTCAGCTCCCTACAAGAACATTCAGAATTATTTATAGGGAATTCATTTTCTAACGTAGAATCAAAATTTTATCTCTGCTTTGCAAAGCCTAGTTTCTAACCTAATTTTTATACTTTTGCAGCAATGAAATTTACCGCTAAACAAATTGCTGGTATTTTGAACGGATCTATAGAAGGTAATTCTGAAGTAGAAGTTCATCAACTCTCTAAAATTGAAGAGGGTACTAAGGGTTCTCTAACCTTTTTGGCTAACAAAAAATACACCCCTTTCTTATACAAAACTGCAGCCTCTGTTATCATCGTTAATCAGGACTTGGTTTTGGAAAATGACGTACAATCTACGCTCATTCGTGTTCCAGATGCCTACCAAGGGTTTTCCATGCTTTTAGAATACTACAATACCCTGGATTCCGAAGAAAAAGGAATAGTCCAACCGGTATCCATTCACGAGAGTGTTTCAATTGATGATACATGTTATGTCGGAGAGTTTACCGTTATTAAGAAGAATGTTCGAATTGGCACCCAGGTAAAGATACACCCTCAATGTTATATTGGAGAAGGTGTGGTTATCGGTTCTGGAACTGTAATTCTCAATGGTGCACGAATACTGTCTCGAACAGAAATTGGTGAAAACTGTGTAATCCATTCCGGCTGTGTGTTGGGTTCTGAAGGTTTTGGATTTGCTCCGCAAACAGACGGCGTTTACAAGAAAATACCACAAACAGGAATTGTTCGTATTGGTAATAACGTAGATATTGGTGCGAATACAACTATAGATCGTGCCACACTTGGTGCAACTGTTATACAGGATGGTGTGAAACTAGATAACCAAATTCAAATTGGACATAATGTTCAAATTGGAAAAAATACAGTTATTGCAGCTCTTGTTGGTATTGCAGGTTCAACTAAAATTGGTGAATCTTGTGTTGTTGGTGGTCAGGTAGGATTTGCGGGCCATTTAAAAATAGGGGATCGTGTTCAAATACAAGGTCAAACGGGAGTTACCCGAAACTTTAATGATGACACAATACTTCAAGGTACCCCAGCATTCGATTTTAATAGTTACAGTAAATCATACGTTCATTTTAAAAACCTACCGAAAATCATCAAACGCCTCGATCAAATAGAAAAAAATAAAAATGGAGAATAAACCTACCTTACAAACAACAATTGCTAAAGAAATTACTCTTGAAGGTGTGGGCCTGCATACTGGGAAAAATGTTGTTTTAACATTTAAGCCTGCTGCAGCCAATACAGGGTATATATTCAAAAGGACCGATCTTGAAGGTAAACCTACCATAGAAGCAGACGTTCAGTACGTAACCAACACACAAAGAGGCACCAATTTAGTTAAAAACGACATTAAGATTCAAACATCTGAACACGTATTGTCTGCTTTGGTTGGACTTCAGATAGACAACTGTTTGATAGAACTTAGTGCACCAGAACCTCCTATTATGGATGGATCGTCTAAGTATTTTGTAGAGGCTTTACAACGGGCTGAAACCATAGAATTAGAAGAAGAGCGCAATGAGTATATTGTCAAAGAAATAATACATTATAGAGACGAAGAATCTGGAAGTGAAATGACCTTGATCCCATGGGATAATTATCAGGTAACTACCATGGTCGACTTTGGAACCAAAGTGTTAGGCACTCAAAACGCTTCATTAGAACATCTAGACGATTATGTTGAACAAATTTCTTCTTCAAGAACGTTTAGTTTTCTTCATGAATTGGAAATGTTACTCGAGAATGGTTTAATACAAGGAGGTGATCTGAACAACGCCATTGTTTATGTGGATAAACCATTATCCGACGCAACAATGGAACGTTTAAAGAAAGCCTTCAATAAAACGCATATATCGGTTCAACCCAATGGAATTTTAGATAATCTATCGTTGCACCACCCCAATGAAGCTGCCCGTCACAAGTTATTGGATATAATCGGTGACCTCGCTTTGGTTGGAAGACGAATTCGTGGAAAAGTAATTGCTCGCAAACCCGGTCACAAAGTAAATGTTGAGTTTGCTCGTAAGCTTTCGAAAATTATTAAATTAGAAAAGCGCCTCAATGCCCCTAATATAGACATCAACCAACCGCCATTGATGAATGTCAATGACATCATGAAAATGTTGCCACATAGACCTCCATTTTTATTAGTGGATAAGATTTTTGAATTATCAAAATCACATGTAATTGGATTGAAAAATGTCACCATGAATGAGCCATTCTTTGTGGGCCATTTTCCAGGTGCTCCAGTGATGCCAGGAGTATTGCAAGTAGAAGCAATGGCACAAGTCGGAGGAGTATTGGTCTTGAATACTGTTCCTGATCCCGAAAACTATTTGACATTATTCATGAAAATTGATAATGTGAAATTTAAGAATCCTGTTTATCCTGGCGATACCTTAATTTTTAAACTGGAATTAATAACTCCAATCAGAAGAGGGATTTGTCATATGAAAGGTTATACCTTTGCCAATGGAAAAATAACTACAGAAGGAGAATTAATGGCACAAATTGTTAGAAAAGACAGTATATGAATCAACCGTTAGCTTATGTACATCCCGGAGCGAAAATCGCAAATAATGTAGTAATTGAACCCTTTGTTACCATTAGTAATAACGTCATCATTGGAGAAGGAACCTGGATCGGTTCTAACGTCACCATAATGGAGGGTGCTCGAATTGGGAAAAATTGTAACATTTATTCAGGTGCTGTTATATCTGCTCCGCCACAAGATTTAAAATACGCAGGGGAAGAAACCCTAACCATTATTGGAGATAACACAACCATTAGGGAATGTGTAACCATCAACCGTGGAACTACAGATCGTCAACAAACTTCCATAGGATCGAATTGCTTGATTATGGCATATTCGCATGTTGCGCACGACTGTAGAGTAGGAAACTATTGTATTTTTTCAAACAACAGTACACTAGCTGGACATATTAATATTGGTAACTATGTTATTCTGGCAGGTATGACTGCAATCCATCAATTTTGTTCTGTAGGAGATCACGCCTTTATCTCTGGAGGTTCTTTGGTTCGTAAAGACGTACCTCCATTTGTGAAAGCAGCTCGTGAGC
>CBFHHG010000069.1:0-8658 GCA_965655585.1 Candidatus Arcticimaribacter sp.
ATCTTGGGTCGGTACCCATGAAAATTCTTCAAGCTGGGTTTCAATTGTTAGGGGGCTCAACAATAATGCTGCTCTATTTCGTATCAAACGATGGGAGGGTGAAATCAATTGTTTTCCACTTTGTGCCACTAATAAGGATTCTAAATCTGCAACATGACTAAAACCATAGGTTTCGAATAATGCGTGTAAATAATATGCCAATGGGTTCAATTCCAACAAAGCATCAAGACGAATAGAAATTACATCCTCTTGTTGTATAAAATGTTTTTCCTTGAAGCCATCCACAACAACAGACAGCGCCTCTTGTGCCAGGCTGAGGTGATCAAAAGTCTGTCCGACTTGGTTCAATAAATTTTCTTGTGCAGCTTTCCATTGGGGAATTGCATGATGTCTTAAATGATTTCGCAAATAAGTATCTTGTGCGTTGGATGCATCTTCACGCCATTCGATTGAATGCGCTCGAGCATACTGCTCAATTTCATCTTTAGAAAAGTTCAAGAGCGGTCGAAGGATTTTATCGGTACCAATTCCACGAAGCCCTTTGAGGCCCGAACCCCGCCCTACATTAATCATAAAGGTTTCCAATTGATCATCCAAATGATGTGCCGTTAAAATATGTGTAAACCCTTCTTGCTTTTTGAGCTTATCAAACCAAGTATAACGCAATTCTCGGGCAGCCATCTGGGTAGAAATTTGATGCTCTTTTGCAAAAAGCTTGGTGTCAAATTTTTTAATATAAAAAGGCAGCTGATGTTGTTCAGCAATTTGTGTACAAAAATGAGCGTCCGCTTCGCTAGCATCTGCACGGAGACCAAAATTACAATGCGCAACCGAAAATTTAATCTGTGATTGGCACAGCAATTCCAGTAAGACCCTACTATCTAACCCTCCACTAAAAGCTAAGAGTAGCCTTTGCTCATTGAAATTTTCGAATTTATTGGCGATATGTAATTTAAAACGATTGATCACAGGGCAAAAATACATGAAACTAAGACAAAACGAATCTTTTTTGAGAATTTCGAAAAAATCACCTCAAGTTTGGTATTCTGAATGGAATGATTCAACTTTGTATCATCTTATGAAAGAAAACAATACACATACAAACACAATTCCTGTTCCTATGAACCGCAGGTTTCCTCGTGTATGCTTTCGTCGCCCCTAGGGGTGCTTTTCTTTAGGGAACTCAGGTGTGTCCGGTTTCAATCTCAAAACTTATATTCTTTTTTTTACAATCAAAAACTACAATAATGAAGATCGTTATTGCCAACTCATCTCATATTCATTTTGCAAAAACTATAAGCCTCTGTATAGACGATTCCGCCAAGGATCGGGGTACAGGAATTGCCCGTAGAACTCCAGAGTACATCAGCAAGAAAATGGAAAACGGGAATGCTATTATTGCCCTAGAAGGTGATGAATTCGCTGGTTTTTGCTATATCGAAATTTGGGGCCATGGGAAATATGTTGCACATTCTGGCCTTATTGTTTCCCCAGAATTTAGAGGAAAAGGTCTAGCTAAAGCTATCAAAAAAAGGGTTTTTGAATTATCGCTAGAAAAATACCCTGGTGCTAAAATATTTGGGATTACTACGGGGCAGGCAGTAATGAAAATCAATTATGAACTCGGTTACAAGCCCGTACACTTTTCTGAAATAACGGATGATCCAGAATTTTGGAAAGGTTGCCAAACCTGTAAAAATTATGACGTACTTACGCGAACTGAACGTACGATGTGTCTCTGTACTGGAATGCTTCACGATCCCAACGAAAAAAAACAAAATGAAACAAAAACCACACGCTTTTTAAGCGGTCTTTTTAAAAAGAAATCCAAATGAAAAAATTAGTCCTCGCCTACAGTGGCGGCTTAGATACCTCCTACTGTTTAAAAACGCTTTCACAAGAAGGCTATGAAGTTCATGCCGTAAGTGTAAACACAGGTGGATTTAGTGATCAAGAAATAGAAGAGCAAGAGCAAAAGGCTTTTGCAATGGGTGCCACTACCTATCGTTCCATCAATGCACTTCAAACTTTTTACGATAAAATTGTTCAGTATTTGATTTACGGCAATATACTTAAAAACAATACCTATCCACTTTCGGTTAGTGCAGAACGTATTGTTCAGGCCATCGAAATTATTGAATACGCCAAAAGTATTGACGCTGCCTACATAGCCCACGGTAGTACGGGAGCAGGAAACGATCAGGTTAGGTTTGATCTCATCTTCCAAGTTTTAGCACCAGCAATTGAGATCATTACCCCCATCCGAGATCAACAACTTTCTCGTGAAGCAGAAATAGAATACCTGAAATCGGAGGGAATTGAAATGTCTTGGGAAAAAGCACAGTACTCGATCAACCAAGGTCTTTGGGGAACAAGTGTTGGCGGTAGTGAAACCTTAACTTCAGACAAAGCCCTACCGAGCGAAGCATACCCCAGTCAGCTCAGCGCAACTGAACCTACAAAAATCACACTCGAATTTGAACAGGGAGAACTCACTGGAATCAATGGAATAGCAGGAAAACCTGTTGCCCTCATTCAACAACTACAAGAAATAGCCAAAGCATATGCTATTGGCCGTGATATCCATGTTGGAGATACCATTATTGGAATCAAAGGGCGGGTAGGCTTCGAAGCTGCTGCACCTTTAATCATCATCAAGGCGCATCATTTATTAGAAAAACACACCCTATCTAAGTGGCAGCAGTTCCAAAAAGAACAACTGGGAAGCTTCTACGGGATGCTTTTACATGAAGGAAATTATTTGGATGCTGTGATGCGGGATATTGAAGCTTTTTTAAAGAGTAGTCAAAAAACCGTCAATGGTTCTGTCCTCATAAACTTACATCCCTATCGTTTTGAATTGGAAGGTGTTCAGTCGCCCAATGACCTTATGAATGCTTCTTTTGGAAACTATGGAGAAATGAACAAAGGATGGACAGCAGATGATGCCAAAGGGTTTATTAAAATTACAGCGAATGCACACACCATCTATGGGAGTGTAAACAAAACCAAAACAAAATGAAAACAGCAGGAATAATTGGTGGTTCTGGATATACGGGGGGCGAACTTCTCCGATTGGTTCTTAATCACCCGGGCTTAACACTTGACTTTGTATACAGCACCACGCGACCTGGTTTTGCGTTGAGTGATACACACCCAGACTTACTGGGCTCTACTACCATGAATTTTACCGATCAGGTAAACTTAGATGTAGCAGTAGTTTTTTTATGTCTAGGACACGGGAATTCTTCAAAATTTTTAGAACAAAATAAATTCTCTGAGCAAACCCTCATCATTGATTTAAGCAATGATTTCCGATTGAATGCCGACAGCGAATTCATGGGTAGAACTTTTGTTTACGGCTTACCCGAACGAAACAAAGAAGCGATTGAAGAAGCTACAGCCATTGCCAATCCCGGTTGTTTTGCAACTGCAATCCAATTGGCTTTACTCCCATTGGCAACTGCTCAAAAATTGACCAACAGCATCCACATCAATGCAACTACGGGAAGTACAGGCGCTGGTGTGGGTCTTTCAGCTACAGCACATTTCAGTTGGAGAAATAACAATCTGTCCTGGTACAAACCCTTTACTCACCAGCATTTAGGTGAGATTGGGGAGAGCATCGACGACCTTCAGGGTGAAGCTACTAAAATTCATTTTCTGCCGCTTCGGGGCGATTTTACGCGTGGAATATTTGCAACTGCCTACACTGCATTCGATGGCAGCTTAGAAGAAGCTGTTACTTTATACACCGATTATTATGCAAAGGACCCTTTTACCCATATTTCTAAACAAGAGATCGCATTGAAACAAGTGATCAATTCTAACCATTGTTTTTTACACCTCCACCTGCACGAGGGAACACTACTGATTACCTCAGTGATTGACAACTTGATCAAAGGGGCATCAGGACAGGCAATTCAAAACATGAACTTGATTTTCGGTTGGGAAGAAGGATTGGGACTCAATCTAAAGGCATCAACTTTTTAATTCCAAATAAAACAATATGAAAATAGCAATCATAGGCACTGGAAACTTAGGACTGAGTATCGCCAAAGGGTTACTCATCAACAATACAATTACAACCTTGTTTCTAACCAAAAGAGACCTCAGTTCTCTCTCCGATTGGGGGAAGCATAAAAATGTTTTTTTAACGACCAATAATAGCGAAGCCGTGCGCAAGTCGGACATCATCATTTTTGCAGTACAGCCCGGACAATTCGAAAAAATATTGACTTCCATCAAACCCGATTTAAACGAAAAACATGTCTTAATTTCAACCATCACTGGCTTTAAGATTGATCGGATTGAAGCCCTTTTGGGAACTCAATATCCAATCATCCGCAGCATGCCCAATACAGCTATTTCAGTACGGAAATCGATGACTTGTATTTGCTCGAACAGGGTTGGTGAAAAACGCATCGACATAGCATCGGCTATATTCAATGGGCTTGGTACATCCATTACTATTGAAGAAGAACATATGCAGGCAGCAACCGTTATTTGTGCGAGTGGAATTGCCTTTTGGATGCGCTTGATTCGTGCCATGACCCAAGGAGGTGTCCAATTGGGCTTTGAAGCAAAGGAAGCCATGGACATGTCGGTATACACCGCCTTAGGTGCTGCAACTCTTTTACTCGAAAACAAATCCCATCCGGAAGCAGAAATTGATAAGGTTACTACACCACGTGGCTGTACCATTACCGGCTTAAATGAAATGGAGCACCAAGGTCTGAGTTCATCTTTGATTCAAGGATTGGCGGCTTCATTCAATAAAATCAACGACATCTCAACTCAATAACGTATGAAATTATTTGATGTATATCCCTTATATGATGTTACGCCGGTACGTGCAAAGGACGTTTATGTATACGATGCCGAAGGAACAGAGTACTTAGATCTCTACGGAGGGCATGCCGTTATTTCCATCGGGCATGGTCATCCACACTATGTGCAGAAAATAAAAGAGCAGCTGGATCAAATTGGATTTTATTCGAACGCCATCCAGAACCCACTGCAGCAACAATTAGCTAATGCCATTGGATATCAATCTTGTTGTCATGATTATCAATTGTTTTTATGTAGTTCGGGAGCAGAAGCGATTGAAAACGCTTTAAAACTTGCCTCTTTTCACACCAACAAAAAAAGGATCATTGCATTTAAAAACGCCTTTCACGGGAGAACGAGCGCTGCAGTTGCAGCCACAGATAATCCCAAAATCAATGCGCCCTTAAACCAACAACAAGAAGTAACTTTTTTAGCATTCAACGATACGAATGCCCTTGAGAGTGAATTGAAAAAGGGCGATGTTTGTGCTGTGATCTTTGAAGCCATCCAAGGGGTTGGTGGCTTGGATGAACCCTCTGAAAGCTTTGTATACGATATGGAACGCCTGTGTAAGCAACACCAAGCCTGTTTAATTGCGGATGAGGTACAGTCTGGATTTGGAAGATCGGGAACCTTTTTTGCTTATCAAAAATATACAATTGAGCCCCATATTGTAACGATGGCCAAAGGAATGGGCAACGGTTTTCCAATTGGAGGTATTTTGGTTCATCCGAGCATCGAAGCTCAATACGGAATGTTGGGAACGACCTTTGGAGGAAACCACCTCGCTTGTGCTGCATCTGTTGCGGTTTTGGATGTCTTGGAACAAGAAAAACTTCAAAGCAGGGCGACTGAATTAGAACCCTATTTTGTGGCGCAAGCCAAGAATATTAAGGAAATAAAAAAAATCAAAGGCCGGGGATTGATGTTGGGCCTTGAATTTGATTTCGAAGTGGGTCCCTTGCGCAAAACGTTGATTTATGATAAAAAAATATTCACTGGCGGAAGTAGTAATAAAAATCTCCTACGCATCCTCCCTCCTTTAACGGTTCAGAAAAAACACATCGATTACTTTTTCACCAGTTTAAAAGCAGCTTTAAAAGAACATAGCAACTAACCAATGAACAATTTTATATCCTTAGCCGATCTCCCCGATTTTGAAAAAACTTTAGCCTTGGCAAAAAGCTTGAAGAAAGATCCCTTTGCTTATGAACAGCATGCCAAAAGAAAAACTTTGGGGCTTCTTTTTTTTAATCCCAGTTTAAGAACCCGCTTGAGTACACAAAAAGCAGCGCAGAACTTAGGGTTCAACACTATGATAATGAATTTTTCGAATGAGGCATGGGCGTTGGAATTTGAAGACGGTACCGAAATGCGTGGAATCCGATCGGAACATGTACGTGAAGCTGCAGCCGTTGTTTCCCAATACTGTGATATGGTAGCCATACGTGCCTTCGCCTCGTTGACCGATAAGGAACAAGACGAAGCAGAAGTTGTATTGAATAGTTTTGCTCAATACGCTAGTATACCCGTCATCAATATGGAAAGTGCAACGGGCCACCCCCTGCAAGCCCTTGCCGATGCCCTTACCCTTTCGGAACATCCGACAACGCACAAACCTAAAGTAGTTTTGACCTGGGCTCCACACCCCAAAGCACTCCCCCATGCTGTTGGAAATTCATTTACACAAATGATGCAAATCCAGGAGGCCAATTTTGTAATTGCCAATCCCGAAGGCTACGATCTAGATCCAAGAATCACCAAAAACATCCCCGTTTTTCACAACCAAGATGAAGCCTTAAAAGATGCCGATTTTGTTTATGCCAAAAACTGGTGTTCCTACGAAAACTATGGCGCCATTTTACGGACAGATGACGCCTGGATGTTAAGTTATGAAAAAATGAAATTAACCAACAATGCAAAATTCATGCATTGTCTTCCCGTTCGGAGAAATATTGTAGTTGCTGATAGCGTTTTGGATAACCCGAATTCTTTAGTTATTGAACAAGCCAACAACAGAACTTTTGCAGCGCAAGCGGTTCTTAAAACCCTTTTGGATCATGTCTAAACTAAGCATCGTAAAAGTCGGCGGGAATGTTATAGAAAATGAGGCACTTTTGCTACCCTTTCTTCAAGGCTTTGCTGATTTGACGAGGCCAAAAATACTTGTACACGGCGGTGGTAAAAAAGCCAGTCAGTGGGCAGAACGTTTAGGAATTCCAGTACAAATTAATGCTGGAAGAAGAATTACCGATGCAGATACCTTAGAGCTCATTACTGGGATTTATGGAGGACAGGTAAACAAGAATATCGTCGCAAAACTCCAAGGGTTGGGGTCAAATGCAATTGGTTTGTCGGGCGCCGACGGAAACGCCATCCAAGCCATCAAAAGACCTGTTGCTGCAATTGACTATGGCTGGGTGGGAGATGTACAATCCGTTAATAGCGTCTTTTTTTCGCAACTGCTAAGCCAAGGGCTAAGCCCCGTTTGTTGTGCTCTAACCCACGATGGAAAAGGGCAACTACTCAATACCAATGCCGACACCATAGCTTCACAACTTGCTGTTGCACTAAGCAAACAGTTTGAGGTGAGTCTGTACTATTGTTTTGAGCAACGCGGTGTTCTCCAATCGCTGGAAGATTCCAACTCCTTGATCGAGCAAATTGACACCAAAAAATACAAAGAACTTATCGATCAAAAGATCATACACCAAGGGATGCTTCCCAAAATGAAAAATGCTTTTGACGCCCTCAACCAAGGAGTTTCGAAAGTTGTAATCGGGAAACCCGAAATGATTAGTAGTTCCATAAAACACACCACTATTACCCTATAATTATGAGCGCAATACTGACCCAAGAAGCCCTGAGTCTTTTACAAGATCTAATCGCAATACAATCTTTTTCAAGCGAAGAAGAGGGAACCGCACGAAGAATAGAACAATGGTTTACAGATCATGCTATTCCTTTTTCGCGAGAAAACAACAACATCTATGCTTTCAATAAAAATTTTCAAGAAGGCAAACCAACCCTGCTTTTAAACTCTCATCACGATACGGTAAAACCCAACAGTGCCTATACCAAAGACCCCTTTCATCCGCATATAGAAGATGGAAAATTGTTTGGTTTAGGAAGTAATGATGCAGGTGGTCCTTTGGTTTCTCTAATTGCGCTTTTCACTCACTATTACGAACACCCCAACCCCAAGTATAACCTCATTATTGCAGCAACTGCAGAAGAGGAGAGTTCGGGACCTTTGGGCTTAAATTCGCTATTAAAAACCCTCCCCCATATCGACGTTGCCATTGTTGGAGAGCCCACACTGATGCAATTAGCAGTTGCAGAAAAAGGTCTGATTGTTTTTGACGCAGTGATTAGCGGAACCGCAAGTCATGCAGCCCATCCCAATGCAGATAACCCCATCATGAAACTCCCCGAGGCACTGAACTGGTTCAATGATTTTATATTTAAAAAAGAGTCGGAAGTACTTGGTCCTGTAAAAATGACCGTTACTCAAGTGAGCGCCGGGAAGCAACACAATGTTGTTCCTGCTGATGTGCATTTGGTTGTCGATGTACGAGTAAATGATTGCTATTCGAACCAAGAAATTGTGGCCTTATTACAAGAAGAAGCCCCCTGTACCCTAACTCCTAGATCCATCAATTTAAACTCATCTTCCATCCCCATGACCCACGAATTGGTTCAGGCTGGAATTGGCTTAGGAAGAAAACCCTATGGCTCGCCTACCCTTTCGGATCAAGCAAAACTCTCCTGTCCGTCACTAAAACTCGGTCCCGGTGATTCTACTCGTTCGCACACCGCAAACGAATA
>CBFHHG010000070.1:0-8431 GCA_965655585.1 Candidatus Arcticimaribacter sp.
TAAATATAAATATTTATAATAGCTAATTTTAAAGTCAAATAATCCAAATAATTACAGCTACATAGAATGATAAATACGGACCAATACCTTACCATAGAAAACACTTTAGAAAAGATAAAAGTCGGAGGAGATTTTATGCTAGGATACCCAGTTACTCAAGATTTTGATTATTCGAGGTTGAATGAGTTTTTAAAGTATCCGATAAATAATATAGGCGATCCTTTTGAGCAAACGACAAACAAGGTTCAGACCCATAAAATGGAAACGGAAGTTGTCGATTTTTTTGCAACAATGTTTCGAGCCAATCCAAAAGATTATTGGGGGTACGTTACCAACGGTGGTTCGGAAAGTAACCTGTATGGCCTGTACCTTGCAAGAGAATTATATCCAAATGCTATGGTCTATTTCTCTGAATCTACCCATTACAGTATCAAGAAAAATATTCGCTTACTCAACATCCCAAGTATTGTAATTCGCTCACAAGAAAATGGAGAAATCGACTATGATGATCTTGCAACTACCTTACAATTCAATCGAGACAAACCAGCAATTGTTTTGGCAAATTTTGGAACAACAATGAAAGAAGCAAAAGATGATGTTTCTAAAGTAAAAGCAGTACTACGAAAGTCTGCAATACAAGATCATTACATTCATTGTGATGCTGCATTATCGGGTTCTTATGGTGCTTTCTTAGAGCCTCGAGTACCTTTTGATTTTGAAGATGGTGCAGATAGCATTTCCATTAGCGGACATAAATTTATTGGTTCTCCCATTCCTTCGGGGGTTGTCATTACGAGACGATCCACTAAAGATAGAATAGCAAAAGGCGTTTCTTATATTGGTTCCATGGACACCACGATTACAGGGTCTAGGAACGGTCACAGTCCCTTATTCTTATGGTATGCAATCCAGAAAATGGGAATAGAAGGTTTAAAAGTCCGGTATAAACACAGCCAAGAAGTTGCTCAGTATTGCAAGAATGAGTTGATTAAAATTGGAATAGAGGCATGGACCAATGAAGGTGCAATTACTGTAGTTTTTCCAAAAATTTCTGAAGCAATAAAAGCTAAGTGGCAGCTTGCTACCGACGATGTGACCCACATCATTTGTATGCCTAGTGTTACAAAAGAAAAAATTGACGAATTCATACTAGATGTGCGAATAGAAAAGGGGATTGCTTAGCTTCTTTTTATCCTTGTTTTTCTTGAGAATACTATTAGGTAGGAAGTTTACCCTTAGCCCTAGTTGATTGATAGAAGCGTTCTGTTTCCTGTTCTTTTGTCTGCGATATAGTGGGCGAATATTTTTTTTAGCTTGAGCTTTTCGATTAACTTTAACAGTACAAATTGCGAACCCGATTTTATGAAGAAGATTTTGAGACTATATATGCTGAAAATCAGAGCTCGCTATGATATATTATAAATAAACAGATCAAATTTCACATGAGTGTACTGCCTAAATTGAGTCGACAAATGGGTTTAGCAGCAGTAGTAGCTACGGGTGTTTCGTCCATGGTTGGTGCTTCCATAAATGTCGTTCCCTTTATGATCCACAGGAGTGTTCCAGCAATAGGCCCAAACGTCTTGTGGGCATTTGTATTTGCTGCAATACCCGCTTTGTTTGCTGGTCTTGCATATGCTATTTTGTCTTCTGCAATGCCTAGAGCAGGAGGGAGTTATTTGTATGCTAGTAGAGGTGTTAATCCTTATTTAGGTTTTGTGGCTAGTTTTTCGCAGTGGTTTGGCTTGTCAATCGTTATCGGTGTTATAGCTTATATCACAATTCCCTTTTTTAGAGACATTGCGTATAGTGCTGAGGTTTATTGGCTTTCTTCTTTGCTTGAAATTTCGACGGTTAGAGTTGGTTTATCGTTGAGCTTTATATGGAGTTTTGTATATCTTAATATCAAAGGAATTAAACCCTATACCAATTTGCTGCTTCCCATGGTCTTTATTATTTTTTGCTTGGGTAGTATTGTCATTATATCTGGTTTGTTTTTTGATGCATCAGATTTTTTGGTAGCTGTTGAACAAAAAGATAAACTCGTTCATTTAATTCCCCCAGATCCAGAATTTGACTGGACTACCTTTTTATCCGCTGCTGCAATATTGTTTTCAAGCTTTATTGGTTTCGATGCTATTGCTCAAACTGGGAGTGAAGCCATCAACCCAAGTCGCAACATCCCGCTTGCCATACTGATTGCAATCTTGGGTGTTGGTATGTTTTATTTTCTTTTTACTTTTTCTGTTTACAGCATAGTTCCATGGAGTTATGTAGCCGAACAAGCGCAGCTAAAAGACATTACAGCTCCTGGATTGTTGAGCTATGTTTTGCCCAAGGGAGTTGATATACTCATTATTTTTGGCGCTGCTGTTGCCCTAATAAATGACCTTCCCGCCATGTTACTTTCAGTTTCTCGTCTAATGTTCGCCTGGGCTAAAGATGGTATTTTTCCGAATAAAATTGCTCAAATCCACAAGAAAAATAACACGCCGCATATTGCACTAATTATTGCTGGTGTGATGGGGAGTATTGGTGTTTTGGGTTCTCATTTTGCTGGAGATTTTTTCTTAGGAATTGACATCATGGTTACATCAATGCTGGTGAATTTTTTGCTGATGTGTATTACGGTACTCACCATTGAAAATTACAATCCCAAAATATTTTCTGAAATAAAAGTTTTTAAAAACAGATTGCTTCAACTGTTTATCGGTTGGGGAGGGGTAGTTTTTTTATCAGGCTTTTTAATAATTCATATATACAAAGATTTGTCTAAAAGTGTTGCCGCGTGGTATTTCCATTCAACCTACATTTGGCTTGTCGTTATGGGACTAGCGAGTTTTGTCTTTTTAAATCAATGGGCAAAACTTAAGAAAAAAGAAACATTTTCAGTTAAACAGTTTAAAAATTTACCAAAAGAATGAGTTTAAAAAATAATACCATCCTATCCAAATCACTTTCAATTCCAAAATTGATTGTAGGCTTATGGCAAATTGCTGATATGGAAAAAGAAAACCAACAACTCGACCTTCCAAAAACGGCTTCTTATATGGATGCTTATATCGATGCGGGTTTCACTGCATTTGATATGGCAGACCATTATGGTTCGAGCGAAATAATTGCAGGGATTTGTAAAAACTCAAGCCCCAAAAAGGATGCTCTTACGATGTTTACTAAATGGGTACCTAAGCCCGGAAAAATAACCAAAGATCAAGTAAGGGGTGCAGTTGAGAAGGCACTCGATCGAATGGATCAAAAAACAATTGATTTGATGCAGTTTCATGCATGGGATTACACCGATCCTAGTTGGCTGGATGGACTTACTTTTTTAAACGAATTGAAAGAAGAAGGTCTGATCGAGAATATCGGCGTAACTAATTTTGATGCACATCATTTACGTATTGCCTTGGCGAATGGAATTCCGATTGTTAGCAATCAAATTTCACATTCTCTTATCGACCAACGTGCCCAGGGTGCTATGAAAGCGGTTTGCGCTGAATACGATGTTAAGTTATTGGCTTATGGAACTCTAGCGGGTGGTTTTCTTTCGAACCGTTGGTTGGGGCTTCAGGAACCGAGCTTCGATGAACTAGGTACTTGGTCTCAAATGAAATACAAACGCTTTATCGATCAAATTGGTGGGTGGACAGTTTTTCAAAGCCTTTTGAGGGTTTTACAGCAAATCGCTCTTAAGCACCAGACAACCATTGCCAGTATAGCCAGTAGTTATGTCCTTCAAAATAAAGATGTTGCAGCTGTTATTGTTGGCGCTAGATTGGGTGAGAATTCTCATATAGATGATCATCAAAACATGCTGAATATTGTTTATGAACCGCAGGATATAGAATCCATAGAGACGGCACTTTCTCAACTGCTACCCATTCCTGGGAATTGTGGTGATGAATATCGTAAGCCTCCCTTTTTAACTGCCTCAGGTGACCTGACCCATCATTTAGATCATATTCCTTCTGTATATACTCCAGAAAAAATTTCAGATCAAAAAGAAGCTGTGAGTTCTGGGACGGAATGGGAAACCTTGGCTAGCTATTCACGAGCAATCAAAAAAGGAAACCAAATTCATGTTTCTGGAACTACTGCAACACATCAAAATGAAGTGGTAGGTGGTCAAGATGCTGCTGCACAAACTCATTTTGTAATCGATAAAATTGAGGCCGCAATTGCATCTCTTGGGGGCAGTTTAGATGATGTGGTAAGGACTCGAATTTTTGTTAATAACATCAAAGACTGGGAGCCAGTTGCCCAAGCTCATGGATTTAGATTTAAAGGTATAAATCCCGCCAATACACTTGTTGAAGCTAAACTTGTAGGCGAAGGCTATTTGGTTGAAATTGAAGCAGAAGTTATACTCGACTCTTAGGTCAAATGCATCTGCTTATTGATTCGCGTTCGTAAATTCTTGCCATTCACTATTTTCGAAATGATTCAATTCATTTTCTAATGCATCGATTAAGTTTTTAGCACGTTCAATCCTTTTCCAGTCTTGCTTAGATGGAATTGTCACCCTCGATTTTGCAGCTTTCAAGGCCTGTTTTGTCGCTGAGTAAGGCGTAGTGTATTTACTCTGCCAAGCTCCGAGTTGCCGGTCCAAAGGCCGATCCCTCACGCTCAGTTTGAAGGAATGAATTTTAGCTTTAAATGCTTCTACTTTCCGAATGTGTTTTTTATTCGCATCATTTTCTTGTTTGAGTTGCTCCATTATTTCATAGGTTTTCTTTTCCCATGCATCTAGGGTATTCATTAGCTGAACAAGCCGTTTGACCTGATTATTGATTGATTTTTGGTAGGTATACAATTGCTCATCGACATCTTTTTCTAGTTCAAATCTGGGATCAGTAACTACAGTTAAGGATGCGGTAGCAGTTTCGTCTTTATACAGAATTTCTAAAGAGTAATCTCCGGGTAGTACTGGTATTCCTCTCGTTTCCTCATTAATCCAGCTTCCTTGGAGGTGCGCTTTTTTTTCATCTAGTTTCCAAACGATATAGTTTAATCCTTTTTTTAAATCAGTTGCGCTTACTGTATTGATAAGTTCTCCATTTGGATTTCTAATGTCGACAGCAATTGAGTCGGTTTCTTTTGGAAGGTCATTTATGAAAACGGGAATTTCTGCTTTTTGAAAGACACGATTCTCGCCTTCAAATGTTGTATGAAAACCAGACCAAATATTCCCTGGAGGTGCAATAAAAAGTCCCTTGACTTGAACGACTTGATTTAAAGGTAAGGCTGTTATTTTTTGGTTCACTTTATTTGAAACGATAGCTCTAAGGCTCAATAGGTCATCAAGAATCCAGATGGCTCTTCCAAAAGTTCCTACCACGAGGGCAGATTCTTTTTCTTGTATTACCAGATCCATAGTAGACACACTTGGGAATCCGTTCTTAACTTGAGTCCAATCGCCCCCCTTATTGATACTGACCCATAGACCGTTTTCTGTTCCTAAAAAAAGTAAGTTTTTTTCAACAGGATCTTGAATGAAAGAAAGCGCATACCCTACAACATCTCCCTCTTGTACAATTTGAGACCAACTAGCACCGTAGTCTTCTGTTTTGAATAGGTATGGAGCATAGTCGCCTTTCCGATAATTATTGACCACGATCCAAGCAGTACCTTCGTTATAGCGAGAGGCATGAATTCTAGCAATCCACGATTCGGTTGGGAGACCCTCAATTCGTTTGGTTAGGTTTTCCCATGTTTGACCACCATCTTGAGTTAGATGAACCTGGCCATCGTCCGTTCCAGCCCACAGCATTTCGCTATTCAAGTGACTGGGAGAAAAAGACAGGATACTGTTGTAGTTTTCAGCCCCTGAAACATCCAGCGTTAAACCTCCGTAATCACCCTTTTGATGTTTGCTGTTGTTGGTCGATAAGTCAGGAGAAATCACGCGCCATGTTGCTCCTTGGTCCTCAGTCTTATGTACAAATTGAGAGCCATAATAGGCTGTTTTTTCATCAGTAGGATCTTTTGCAAATGCTGCATTCCAATTGAATCGCAAAGGAGTTTTTGAAGGCGAAACCTGTGGAGCTATGCTTTGGTAGTACCCGGTTAGTTTGTCGTATCGATAGAGGTCCCCATTTTGAGAAGTGCCATAACCAAACCGATCATCTTCTTTGTCTGGAGCAATATAGAAGCCGTCCCCTCCAACTAAATATTGCCAATACAATGTTCTAATTCCACCTCTTTTCCAGGTGTATGCTGGTCCCGACCAATTGCCGTTATCTTGCATTCCAGCATAAACGTTAAAGGGTGTTTCATAATCAACGTTTACATGATATAACTGTGCTACGGGAATGCTTTCTGGAAAATACCAACTTGTACCATGATCATACGATATTCCCAAGCCACCATCTCCACCGATAATCATGTGTTGTGCATCCGATGGATTGATCCACATGGCGTGAAAATCGGCATGAATTCCTTTTGTTTCATCAGCAGGAATCATCGGAGTAGTATCAAAGGTTTTTCCTCCATTGTAACTTACAGAAAGGGGCTGGTAAATATTGTATAAACGATCTTCGTCAGCCGTGTCCACCGCTAAGTCTTGAAAGTAAAAGGGGCGATTGTTTGTGAATTTTGGATTTTCATTGATTACAATCCAGGTGGAACCTCCATCATCACTTCGAGTTAAAACATTTTTTTTAGCCTCTACTTTGGCGTAAATTCTGTCGGGATTAGTAGGTGCAATTGCAATTCCAATGCGGCCCAATTCTCCTTTAGGGAAACCTTGATCTGGCCCAATGGCAGTCCAAGTTGTGCCCGCATCTTCGGTTACAAAGAGTCCAGAACCTTTTCCTCCTGAAACAAAAGAATAGGGGGTACGGTGATGATCGTATAGGGCTGCAAATATTTTTTTTGGATTGGTTTTGTCCATGACCAAATCAGCAATTCCAGAGGATGTATTACTGTATAAAATTTTAGTCCAGTTTTCTCCTCCATCTTTTGTTTTGTACAACCCACGATGTTCATTTTCAGTAAACGGATCTCCCATTGCACCGACATAAATGGTATTGTGATCGTTTGGATCAATGATTATTCTGTGAATGGTTTTGGTTGCTTTCAATCCCATGAACTCCCATGATGTCCCTCCGTCTGTACTTTTAAATATTCCAGCGCCTAAATTCATAGAATTTCTTGGATTTCCTTCTCCAGTTCCAACCCAAATAACCTCAGGATTGCTCTGCTGTATAGCTACAGCACCAATATTTTGAGTAGGCTGATCATCAAAAACAGCTATCCAGGACGATCCACCATTTTCGGACTTCCAAACACCTCCCGAAGCCGCTCCAACGTAAATTATTTTTGGATTAGCAGTAACTACATCAATTGAAGTAATTCGACCACTCATATTAGCCGGGCCAACATTTCGGATCTTTAGATTTTCAAGGGTATCAAAGTTTAGTGTTTGAGCACTTAAAGGAAGACTCAAGCAAAAAAGCACACAAATTATAAAGCGCATGTATTGTTCTGTTTTCTTAGTTTCTACAATATAGTTAAAATATGTTACATTTATGATCAGACAAATACAATCAAACACTCGGTTTTGCCATCAAAAACAAGAGCACATCAAAATACTATTTTATGAAAAATAAGAGCTTACTTTTAGGTTTTTTACTTCTCTTTTTAACTCAAAATTCAATAGCTCAAGAACAAGAGCATGATGCTAAACAAGAACTTGTTTCTTTGTTTCGTGCTTGGCGTTCATTTGAAATTCCTCCCCTTGTTAATGCTGTACCCGATTATTCTCAAGCAACTTTTGATCTACGATGGGATACTTTTTTAGAATTAAAAGCCACTCTAGACGCCATGCAAAAAGAGGAGTGGACGGTCAGTCAGCAAGTCGATTGGCATTTGTTGTGGGCAGAAATGAATGGCTATCTTTTTAATTATAAAGTTTTGAAGCCTTGGCAAAGAGACCCCGCGTATTACAAATCAATTTGGACGTACAAAAGTGATGTTCCTGCCCATGAAGGTCCAACAAATCATGCAATAATAGAGCTCTGGCAGTATACATTTCCATTGGATAAAAAAAGTAGTGTTCGTTTAATGGAGTCACTTAAACTCATTCCATTACTTCAGGAGCAGGCAAAAAGAAACCTAACGGGCAATGCGCGCGATTTGTGGGTAACTGGGATTCGAGACATCAAAGAACAAATTGAAGTTTTGGAAAGCATAAGGGCTAAACCAGGAGTTGTAGGAGATAACGAATTATCTAAAAGCATCAATAATGCTATTGCTTCCACAGAACAATTTGTTGCTTGGCTAACAAGTCAAATTCCAAAGAAGAATGGTCCCTCTGGAATAGGGAAGGAGCACTACACCTGGTATCAGCAGAATGTACATTTGGTTCCTTTGAGCTGGGAAGATGAGGTCATGCTATTGAAACGCGAGTTAGCACGAGCTTGGTCTTCCT